>CAMBRJ010000085.1 GCA_945870175.1 Gemmatimonas phototrophica | reverse complement strand
CGCGACACCGGCGACGGACAGATCTACGTGAACCTCGTGAACAACTTTCGCCTCGATCACGATTACACCGTGTTCGCCCATGTGACGCGTGGCCTCGACCTGATTGACCGCGTGCAGGAAGGCGACGTGATCGAGTCGATCGTCGTGCGCCGTACTACTACCTCTGCCCCACGCCGCCCGTGATCATCATGTCCCTGCTCTCTCCGCTGCTGCTCGCGGCCACGCTCGCCGCGCACGGTGGTGTGCAGCCTGACACGGCGGCATTGCGCGGTGCGCGGCAGCCGGCCACCGCCGTGAACGGCGCGGTGGTCTTTGCGCACGATGGCCAGCTGTACCTCCAGCGCAGCATCGGCAGCGCGGTGGTGCGCATTACCAACGGCTCGGCCTGGCATCGTGATCCCGCCTTTACCGCCGACGGCAGCGCGATCGTGTTCGCGTCCGACTCGATGGGGAACTACGACCTGTGGCAGATGCCGGTGAGCACCACCGGCACCGGGAGCGTGCAGGCTGGCGCGATCACTCGACTCACTAGCAGCGCCGCGCATGAGACGTCGCCGAGCGTTGGTCCGGATGCGCGCGTGGCCTTCGTGCGTGGCAGCGGCGGCGCCACACGCGTGTGGATCCGCAACGCCGATGGCACGGAGCGGCGCCTGTCCAGCACCGAGCAAACGGAGCGTGCGCCGCGGCTGTCACCAGACGGCAAGCGCATCGCGCTGATCGTACTGAACGAAGCGGGCCGACGTGTGATCGTGCGCGCCGTGGACGGCGGCGCGGCGGCGGCCGCCAGTACGACCGGCAGTACGACCGCCAGTAGCGATGCGACGGTGGAATCGCTGGATTGGTCGCCCGACGGGCGGCTCGCCGTGTCCACCCGAAGCGGTGTATACGCCGTGGCCACCGATGGCTCGTTCAGCGCACTGGTCTCGAAGACGCACGGCGATGTAGACTGGTCGGCCGACGGGCTGTTCATCACGATCGCCGAGTACGCGGAGGTCGTGGTGGGCTACAATGGTGATCCCGATCGCGGTCTCGATCGCAGCGCCGTCGAGCGGTTCCGTGGCGCCACGGCCACCACCTCGAAGGGCGATGCGATGATCCGCGTGCTCGCGCCGGCCGCGCCGGATGCGGGACGGGCCGCCGCCGCCACTTCGTTGCCAGACGACCGTGCGGTGCGCAACGCTGCCGCGTTCGATCGGCTGTGGGAGCGCCTCGCGCGCACGTACTTCAGCAGCGCCGACGCCACGGCACGTCGCGTGCAGTGGGATGCGGTGCGCGCCACGCAGCGCCCGCGTGCCCTGGCCGCGGCGAACGACAGCGTGCTGCAGCAGGTGCTGTACGACACGCAGCAAGCGCGCCCGCCGCTCCGCGCCGACGCCACGGGACGCGCCGGCGTGTCGAGTGCGCATCCGGTGGCGACCGAAGCCGGACTGGAAGTCATGCGTCGCGGCGGCAATGTGATTGACGCGGCCGTGGCCGTGAGCTTCGCCCTTGGTGTGGTGGAGCCTGATGCGAGTGGCATCGCCGGCTACGGCGAGATGGTGATCGCGCTCAAGGGCCGCGCCACGCCCACCGTGATCGAGTTCATGAGTCGCGTGCCGGAAGAGGGCGGCTTGTCCAATACCTCGCTGCTGGTGAACGGTCGTTATCCGAGCGACGGCCCGGTGCTGGTGAATGTGCCGGGCACGGTGGCGGGCATGTATACCGCGTGGCAGAAGTACGGCAGCAAGCAGGTGCCGTGGGCTGACTTGTTGGCGCCGGCCATTCGCGCGGCGCGTAACGGTTACGAAGTGAGTCAGGGACTCGCGACCACGCTGGCCACCGAACGCGAGCACTTTGCCAAGTACGAGGGCAGCCGCGCGCTCTTCTTCCGCAATGGGCAGCCGTTGGTGGCCGGTGACACGCTCAAAAATCCCGACTTGGCGTGGGTGCTGGAACAGATCGCGGCCAAGGGTGCCGATGGCTTCTACAAGGGCGACGTCGCGGCCAAGTGGGTGACCGACCTGCGCGGCAAGGGCAACGCCATGAAGCTATCAGATCTCGCGCGGTATTTCGCGCCCGAGCGTGAGTCGATCAGCGGCACCTACCGCAACTACACGATCTACTCCAGCGCGCCGCCGGTAAGCGGTGGCGCCGAACTCGTGGCGCGTCTCAATTTGCTTGAGCAGTCGCCTGCCCCGTCGCGCACGGGCAAACGGTACACCGACGATCCGGCGTCGCTGCACGCCGCACTCTCGGCGTGGTTTCTGGTGCCGTCCTCGCGCAATCGGATTGCCGATCCCGCCATGTGGCCCGTCGATGTGGCACCCATCGTCAACAAGGACACGGCGCGACTGCGCTGGCGCTGTTTCGATGCCAACAAGGCACTCACGCCCGCCTCCGTACGCGGTGATACGCTGCCGTGCCTGCCGAAGGCGGTGGCGCCCGCCGTGGCACCGGCCAAGCCGTCGGGTGCACCGGACGTCGTGCCCGCCGCCGAGTCGCCCTGTGGCGACGAGCACGCGGCCGAGATGACGGTGTGCCATGCGGCCGGCACGACCTCGTTTGCCGTGGCGGATAACGAAGGTAATGCGGTGTCGGTTACGCAAACCCTCGGCACCTGGGGTGGCAATTTCTACGTCACGCCGGGGCTCGGCTTCCTGAGTAACGACAAGCTCACCAGCTACGGCACCGACGCCACGCAATACGGCTCGCGGTTGCCGTTTGCACGACATGGCAGCACCCTCGCGCCCACGATCGCGTACAAGAACGGCAAACCGTTCTTCGCGGTAGGGGCGGCCGGCAACGCGTGGATCACGTCGGCCGTGTACCAAACGCTGCTCGGCGCGCTCGACTACAACTTGGGACCGCAGGCCGCGCTCGAATTGCCGCGCTATCTGCCGGGCGGCGGCGGCGCACCGGGTGCGGTCGCCGGCACGCCGGTGCCGTACACGTTGCAGCTCGAAGACGGTTTCTCACCGACCGTCATCGCGCGCCTTCGCGCCTTGGGTTACGACATCAACTTCGTGTCGCTGCCCGGTGAACTGCGCGAAGGCTACGGCGCGGCCGTGCGCATTGATGGCAAGGTGGTCACCGCCGGCGCCGATCCACGACGGACCGGCGCGGCGGGTGCGATCACCGGCACGAAGAAATAGCCACTACTGCTTCATGCTCGGCGCCTTCTCCTTGTTCCAGACGAACCGCTTGAGGAATACGCCCATGCGGTCGAAGGTGTCGATCCAGTTCCGGTGCAGCATCGACTCGTGCAGGTCATCGGGCACCACGATGAGCTCGTGATACACATCGCGGGCACGTAGCAACTGCACGAGTCCGACCGTTTGCGCGAAGTCCACGTTGCGGTCGTCGTCACCATGCACCAGGAACACCGGTGACTTCCAATTGTCGATGGCACCGACCGCGCTCGACCTGAAGGCGAGGTTGGCCGTGTCGATCACGTTGCCGTACAGGTGCACGCCCGCGAGATCGGCACCAGCCACGAAGATATCGGAGTTCCGCGCCAACGCCTGCGACGTGAGCAGGCCACCGTACGAGAGCCCCCAGATGCCCACGCGCGTGGGATCGACATCGGCGCGCCCTTGCAGGTACTTCGCACCGGCGACCACATCCTGATACTCGGAGTTGCCGCGCCCCTGCGTGTTCGGCGCACTTGCGAAACTCTTGCCGTAGCCCACACCACTGCGGTAGTTGATGGACAGTACCACGTAGCCCTGGTCGGCCAGCCATTGGTTCACGGCGTACGCCCAGTGATAGAACTGCATGTAGTGGTAGCCGGGCATCATCTGCCGACGCGGGCCACCATGCACAAAAATCAACGCGGGGCGCTTCTCACCGGGCTTCATGCCTTTCGGCATGAACAGCGTGTTGCTGATCTCGAGCCCATCAGCCGCCTTCGTTTTTACGATCTCCGGCACCACGTGTGCGGCGGTCGGGAAGCTCGCGGCCAGTGTGGGGAACACGCGCTTGGGCGCACCACCAGCCGACGGTACGATCGCAATCGACGCCGGAGTCTTCGCATCGAAGGAGATCACCGCCAGCGACGTGCCACTGGCCAGCGGCTGGGGAGACGTCTCGATGCCGTCGCCGCTCGAGACCCGGCGCGGCGTACCGCCCGACGTCGGCACCGCCCAAATGTGCCGTCGCTCGATATCCGTGGCATTCGTGCTGTAGTACAGTGTTTGGCCGCCATCCTTCGACAGCGCGACCGACGTGGCGTCTTCGATCATGCCGTCGGTGGTGGTGAGCAACGTGGGCGCTCCACCCGTGACGGGAACGCTGTACCAGCGATCCCACTCGTCCTTCGGCACATTCACCGGAAAGACCACACTGCGACCGGCCCACTTCATGTTGTTGAGCGACGTGAACACACTGTCGCGCGGCGCATTGCGCCACACGCGCTTGGCGTCGCCCGAGGTGACATCGGCGATCATGAGTTCGAGCGCGTGGCCCGCCGCGAAGGTGGCCGTGTAAAAGCCGGGTGAGCGGCGCAATCCGGCGCGCGCCGTGTCCTGGCCACCCTCGGTCGCCGCACGCGCCGCGCCGCCACCACCACCCGCTCCAGCGGCGCACCCGCCCGATGGATTACCAATCAGCGGGGCGGCATTCTGATTCGACGCCGGGCCAGCCGGATTGCCGATCCCACCCATGCCGCGTTGCTGCTGATTGCCGAACGGCGTGCCCGGCCGGCGATAGAACGCCAGGTGCTTGCTGTCGGGTGACCACGTGGGTCCTCCGTCGCAGTCCACACCCGGCGCGATGTACGTCACCGTGCGCGCGGCCACGTCGTACACCGCAATGAACGCGTGATTCTCGCGGTCACTCACGAACGCGATGCGCTTACCATCGGGCGACCACACAGGTGAACCATTGCGGCCCCACGCTTGAATGAACGGCACGCCGCCCGTATCCATGGCGGTGACCGGTGCGCCGCGCATCACGCGCGCGCGGTAGATCTGCCCATCACGCGTGAAGAGTACCGTACGGCCATCGGGAGACAGCACCGGCGCTGCGCCGACGGCCACACGCCACGCTGGCCCACCGGTGGATCGCACCGCCCAAATGGCACGTTCGGCACCATTCGGATCGTGCGACGGATTGGCGACCCAACCAAATCGATTTGGCGCGGAACCGCGCACGAACACGATGATGCTGCCGTCGTCGGACAGTTCGACATCCGAGAGTTCGGTGCCGTCATCCTTGAGGAAGCTGGTGACGCGCACGGCACGGAAATCGGGCGCGGCCGCGGTGTACACGTTGCGGAGGCCGCGATCGTACACCATCCACGCAATGCGATCCGCTTTCTCGGCCGACGCCAGTGTGAGCGGGGAGGCCGGCGACATGAACTGCTCGATGGTCGCGGTACCGGCTCCCTGCGCACGGGCCAGCAGCGGCCACGCCAGCGCCGGACTAGCCAGTGCACCAAGGGTAAGCACACGGCGGAGCGTGCGAGCGTGCGAAGACGCGAATGTCATGGACAGGTGGGTAGAAGGTCTACCCGAAACTACGTCCTGCCGTCGCGCCTCGCTGGCGTCCGTCCCACCGAGATCACGATGTGCTGCTCCACCGGCTGCACACGCGGCACCACCTGTACACGCACCCGCAAGGTGACGCGGCCGCTGTCGGGCGCGGTGAACGACGCCTCAGGCCTTGCTTCGCGCACCGTGGGGAGTGTGGTCGCGGGTGGCGCCTCGTCAAAGGAGAGCTGCACGGTGCCCACGGCCTGCAACGCCCGCGCGCTGATCCGATCGCCGGGACGCACCGGAACGCGCAATTTCTGGTCGACGCGGGCCAGCACCGGCAACAGGATGGTCGCCTGCGGACAGGCATCACTGAGCAGGAACGGTTGGTCAGGAAAGTCCCGAACGAGCGGCATCGCCACCGCACGCGCCGAGTCGGCCGGTGGTAGCGCACTCAGGTCCCGGTGGGACTCGCTCGAGCCGAGCCGCAGGGACTGCAGTGCGCTGTCGAGCATATACGGATTCGGCGTCACCGCCGCTTCGATCAGCGAATCCGCGGCACCAGCCGGTATGGGACGGGCGGGGTCGGACGTGATCGGCCAACGCACGCTGACACGCCGCGAGCCATCGCGCGAGACACCCTCGAAACGGTAGGTCCCCTGCGCACCGGGAACGAGGTAGCGAATCCCGCTCACGCTGTCGCCATCGACCAAACGCACCGCCAGCGGAGGCATCGTCGTATCGATCGGCAACCCGAAGGGGATCGCCACCGCCGCGACGCTGCGCGTGACCAGATGTCCACACAGGCGCGCCGTCATGCGGTCATCGCCACGAGGCATGACCAACAGGCGTATGGCGCTATCGCCATCAGCACGGGCTTCCCATCGACCCAGCGTGGCGACAACCGTGAGGGCAAGCGCGGACGGTATCATCGGCGCCGCCGATGCATCAAGCGCTGTTCGAGCCGCGGAGGGAACACCCTCCCGACAGGCCGCGAGCATCGTGCAACACGCGAGCGCCGCACGCATATGGAGGGCGCGAGAACGAGAACGGAGTGACATGTGCATAAGAAACCGAGAAGACGCCTGAATAACCAGCGAGGCCGAACGCGTATGCGCTCGGCCTCGCTGTACTCACGACCTGATCACAAGCTGCTGATCGGGCACGCGCACTGAATCACGGCGGGGTTACGCTGTTGGCGAGCCCCGTGCCGCCAAACGTGTAGAACTCCTGGTTCTTCACCGCGAGTTCCTTGGCCGGCACCGGCATTTCGCGCGGCGTTCCCGCCAGCAAACCGCCGGTGACACGGCGGCGCTGGTAATAGGGTGCTGCACCGAGGCCGAGCAGCTCGATTTCCTGCTCGTAAATCAGCTTCGTGAGCAGAGCTGCCTGTCCTTCACCGGCGGTGGCGGCCGAGAGACCGCCGCGATCGACGCGCGTGTTGTTGATCAGGTTCGCGGCCGTGGTGAGGTTGCCCCCCGAGCGACGCAGTTCGGCTTCCGCCCAGAGCAGATCGTTCTGGTTGCGGGTGATCACCGGCGCCACACCGAATCCACCGTAGATCCCGTTCGGCGACTGCTCGCCGGACTTGTCGTAGCGGACGTGTCCGATGTTCGACTGATGATACATGCCACGATCCGGGCGGTAGATCTCCTCCGTGGAGTACACAAAGTCGGAACCACCGTTCGCCGTCTTGGGCACCACACCGAAGTAGCCCGAGAAGTCTTCGTCATCGGGCCCAAAGGAGCCGTCCCCGAGACGCTTGTCGGGAGAATTCGGACGGGCGTTGCCACCAGCCGGATACGGCGTGTGCTGGGTAGCGGGATCGAGCAGATTTGCCACGCGCGTGCTGACGCGGCCGCCGTCGAACGCGTTGAACCAGTACAGAATTTCGTGGCACCACGACGAGCAGCCATCGCCGGTGAAGTTGAAATCGAACTTCGCACCAGAGGAGATGCCACCGGCGGCAAGCGCCGACACGGCCGCCCAATCGACGGCGGTATTCTCTTCCGGCGTGCGGGGATAGTAGGCGAGCGTCATCGCCGCCATCGTGCGCGCCAGCTGCGCGATCTGGACGTTGGTGTACGACGTGCCATTGGTCCAGCCGCTGGGCGTGGTAAACGTGTTGGCGGCAGCCAACGTCGCCGCCTCGGCGAACGAGGCCACGGCCGCATCACGCACCTGCTTGCGCGTCTTGTACGCGAGCGTGGTGAGGTCCGTGTTCTCGTCGATCACGTACCCCTTGTCGTAGTTGAGCGCGATACCCATGAGCGAGGCGCCGCGCATGAACTGCGCGATCGTCTCCGCCCGCTTGGTATTCGCCGCCGTGGTGATCACGAGCTTGTTCTTGCGAATCGCCGTGAGCACATCGACCGCCGACGACAGGGTGGAGTAGTAGCCCTGCCAGTACGCGATCATCGTCGAGCGACCGGCCGACGCCAGATCGTTCTGATAGGCGCGCGAGTTCCGCGTGCCATCGGCGTCGATCGACGAGTAGAAGTTCATGTTGTAGTTGTTCCACGAGGCCGAATACGTGCGGGCCATCGTGTTGAGCGGACCGCCGCCTTCCATGCCGTCGTAGGTGTTGAACCACGACCGCAGGGTTCCGCCGGCCACCGCTTCGATGGCGGCCGGATCGGCGAGCGCGCGCTTGGAATCGGGCGCGTTCGGGTTCTCCACGTCGAGTGTGTTACAGCCGGCGAGGAACAGCGCCCCCATGCCGACCGCGAGCGTGCGATTTCGCATGAATTCGAAACTCCGGTTAGCGGCGCTCACAGTCCGAGCTCCAGCATGAACGTGAACGTCTTGAAGATCGGATACGTGAAGTAGTCGACGCGATAGGCGAACGGATTGGACCCACCGCCCGAGACATCCGGATCGTAGCCGGAGTACTTGGTGGAGGTGAAGAGATTGCGACCGACGATGCCGAGGCGCGCCGTGCGTCCGTCACCCATGCCCACACGCTTCACCAGCGACGCCGGGAGTTCGTAGTTCACGGCCAGTTCGCGCAGACGCACGTAGCTGCCGTTCTCCACGAAGTAGTCGTTGGCGTCGAAGTTGTTGTAGAACGTGGCGTAGTACGTGGTCGGCTTCTTCTCGACGTCCGGCTTGGCGCGCTGGTCGAACGCGGGGTCGCGCTGGTCGAAGAACGGCCACTGACGCGTGTAGTTGTAGATGTCACCGCCCTGCACCCAGTTCACCACCGCCGTGACCGAGAACTTCTTCCAGTTCATCTGGGTGTTGAAGTTCAGGTTGAAGTCGGGGTTGACGTCGCCGATCTGGAACAGCGTGTTGCCCGTGGCGTCGGCGAACTTGAGCGGACGCTCGGCGCCGGTGCGCCAAGCGCTCTTGGCGACGTAGAAGCCTTCTTCATTCTGCACGTAGTCGGCCGCGGTGCCCCCCAAGCGCTTGGACGCGATCATCTCGTTGGCCTGATCGGCCGAGCGGAGCCACTTGCTGCCGTACACGATGCCGAACGGCTGGCCCGAGGCGAGCCGGAAGATCGTGGTGTTGGCCACCGGTCCCACCAGGTACGGCGGCACATCGAGGCTGCGCACAATCTGGCGCGTGCGGTCACCGGCCACGTTCACCCGCCACAGGACGTCCTTCTTGCTGGCGAGGACGGCACCGAGCAGGA
>CAMBRJ010000084.1 GCA_945870175.1 Gemmatimonas phototrophica | reverse complement strand
CACCATGCAAACGCTGCTCGACAAGATGAACGAGGCGACCACCGGCTTCGGGTCGGGATCGCGCACGGCGACCGCCGCCCTTGGTGCCGACGGACGGATCCGCCTCACTGACGACAGCGCCGGTGCCTCGCGCCTGACGATGTCGATGTCCGTCACCCATGCCGATGGTACCAGCGGCTCGCTCGGGTCGGCCAGCACCTCGGTCATCGGACGCAGTCGTGAGTTGCAGGTCGGTCAGGATGCGGTGATCCGTGTGGATGGCCGGGAAGTCACACGCGCCACCAACAACATTACGGATGCCATCGCCGGCGTTACGCTCGCACTGAGCACCGCTGAACCCGGCACCGCGCTCGACGTCACCATCGATCGCGATGTGAAGGGGACGGTTGACTCTGTGCAGAAGCTGGTGGACTCGTACAACGAGATCCGGAAGTATTTCGATGAGCAACGTGCCGTGGACGCACCGCTCTATGCCGATTCGTTGCTGCGCGGCGTCGTAGGCACCTTTCAGGATGCGCTGCGCACCGACGTGTCGAGCAACGCGACCTACAACAAGGTGACCCTCGCCGGTCTCACGCTCGACCGGAACGGGATCTTGACGTTCAGCCAGGATACGTTCAAAACGGCACTCGCGGAGCAGCCCACCGAGATTGAAGCGCTGTTCGGATTTTCTGGTGTTGGTCAGGCGTTCGTAAGCGCAGCCGACAGCGCCACGCAGTTCGGCATCGGTACGATCAGCTCACAGCTCAAGAACATCAACGAGAACACGATTCTGCTGAAGAAGCGTGAGGCCGATGCGCAGAAGCGCGTCGAGCTCAAACGCGAGCAGCTCGTGGCGCAGTTCACGCGTATGGAAGAGGCGATGAGCCGGCTGACCGCGCAGAGCAGCTCGCTCCTTTCGAGCATGAAGGGACTTCAGAGCAACAACTAACGGCCGATACTCAGAAGCGAGAAGCCGCGTTACCGAGATACTGACCCTAGCCACTGCACCGATGTCCTACGCCAGTCAGACTTCGAGTTACCGCGAGATGGAGATTCAGTCCGCCTCGCCCGAACGACTCGTCGTGATCGTGTTCGAGCAGCTGGTGGTGAACCTGGAGCGTGCGCGGATCGCGATGGATCGCAACGACCTCGAGCTGCGCGTCACCTCGCTGCGCCGTGCACGCGGTTTGGTCGCCGAGTTGCTGGACACGCTCGATTTCGAACAGGGGGGCACGCTCGCGAAGCAGTTGGCCGACTTGTACCAGTTCATGCTGTACGAGCTGGTGGACATCGGACAGCGCAAGGATGTGGTGACGCTGCGCAAGATCGTCAACATCGCGACGTCGCTTCGTGACGGCTTTACCATGGCGGCGACGTCGGTAACCGCTGACGCCCGGCTGAAAACCGCGTGAGTCGGAATCTCATCATGCATGCCATCGGTACGATTCGCGCTCCGCGCTTTGGCCGCCGCACGCCCGAGGTGCGTCAGGCCGCCGCCCGCAACGCGCTGGCGATCTGCGCAGGCGCCGATGCGCTCGCGCAGGAAGCCGTGGGTGTCGTCGGACTCGACGACGATCGTCTGTTCATCCTGCTCGAACAGCGCGACCACATGTTGCAGGACCTCACCGAACAGCTGGTGATGCTGCGACTCGAACGCCCGACCGCCGATAGCCCTCTCTATGCGGCGACGGAACGGGTGGTGGACGACGCGGACGCGCTGCTCACGGACGTGTCGGACGCACTGCGCCTCTCGCACCGGGTCACGATGGAGCTGGCCGCCAAAGTGGCGCGCCGGACCGACGAAATCCGACGCGAGCTCGATTCCGTGCAGCGCGCGAGTAGTGCCGGCCTCGGATACGGAGCGGCCGCCGGAGCACATCTGGTCGACCGGCTTCGCTGATCGGAGACCTGTCCACCATGTCCAGACGACCGGTCACCACCGAGGCGTTCAGCTCCCTGTTGCAGGAGAAGCTGGACGAGCTCGACCTGGCGGCGCAGCACGAGGCGTTGATGGAGCATGACGAGGTCGAACGGCTGCGGTTGCAGGCGGCCTACCTCGTCAGCCGGACGGATGGCAAGCCGTGGCAGACCGGGGCTGTCGTGCACTTCCAGAGTGATCCGTCGGAACGGGATGTTCCGCCGCCCACCCTCGATATCCGCTATCCCGCGCCACCGCCCGGACGTACCACCGCACTACCGCCGGGACCGTCGTTCGGTGCCGAACGGGTTCGACCTGCACCACTTGGGCGACAGGGACGTCGCGCGCCGAGATAAGGAAATCCTCCCGACTGTAAAGTTGTGCGCCATTCCTGCCGATAGTCCCATGTAAGGAGGAGGAAACCTTATGCGAATCAACGGAAGCAGCATCGATGCTCTGCGCCTGACGCCGGCGAGCACCCCAGCCGTCCAGCGTCCCGCTCAGGACATCACGCAGTCGCGGGCCACCAAGCCGGCTAAGTCGGACTCGGTCCAGATCTCGGACGCGGGTCGTCGCCTCAATACGGAACAGGCGAACGCCCTGAATCCGGAACGTGTGGCCGAACTCCGCACCATGGTGCTTACGGGCGCCTACAACACACTCGATGTCGTGGACCAGGTGGCGCGCCGCATCATGACGCGCGGCGATCTGTAGGTCTGCGGCCCACTCCGACCGGCACGATCAGGAGACCGGCTGTATGAAGTTCCTTGTGGTGGACGATTCCGCGACTATGCGGCGCATCGTAATCAATTCGCTGCAGCGGATCGGCTTCAGCGACACCGTCGAAGCCGGCGACGGTCAGGAAGCGTTGGCTAAGTTCGACAGTTCGATCACGTTCGTGATCACGGACTGGAACATGCCCAACATGAGCGGTACCGAGTTCACGAAAGTGCTCCGGTCGCGAGATGACGGGCGCCATGTGCCCATCCTGATGGTGACGGCGCGTTCCGTGAAGGAAGACATCCTGACGGCAATGGAAGCCGGCGTGAACAACTACATAGTCAAGCCATTCACTCCGCAGGTGCTGAAGGAGAAGATCGACGCGCTCCTCCCAGCCGCCGCGGCCTGAGGATCTGTCCAATGACCAGCACCCGTGCGCAGGAAGTCCTGTACGAGTCCGAGGCGGCCCTCCGCCTCGTCGACAATGAGCTGACAGGCATGCATGGCGTCCGAGCCGCCGCCGTGACGCCGACGCGCGTCATTCCGATGTTGTCGCTCTCGGAGCTCCCGCAGATTCTCGAACAGGCGAACACGCAAATTCTGAGCGTGCTGTCGCGACTGCGCGAGAGCCGCGTCGCGCTCCAGTCGAACGCACTCGAGAAACTCGCGACGACGCACGAGAAAATCCGTGAAGTCACGTCGGCGACGGAGGACGCGGCCATCAATATCATGGACGCGTGCGACCGCGCCACGCAGCTGGTGGACGAGCTCGACACTCTTGATGCGGACGCGAGCCCAGATCGCGAGAAGGCCGGCGGCATCCGCGCCAACCTGCGTGACGAGCTGTTCCTCATGATGGGCGCGCTCCAGTTCCAGGACATCACGTCGCAGCAGCTGTCGCACGCGTCGGCCGTGCTGATCGAGATGGAGAATCGCATGCTCGACGTGGCCAAGCTCTTCGACCAGAATGCCGCACACGTCGGGTTCCTTACCGATGGACCGCTCGGAGCCCCCGATCACGCCACCTATGATCCGAACGCCACGACGCTCAACGCCGAGACGCGTCAGGCGCTCGCCGACGAGATCTTCACGCCACTGCGCGCTCCCGCGGCGTAGCGTCCCCCCCGCTCCGACGCGTGACCACGACGGCCCGCACCTTTCCAGGTGCGGGCCGTTCGTCATTCGCGCCTATAGCAAGCGTCGAGCGCAGTACACCTGATGCTGGTGCGAGCCGATACTGCACAGAGATGAACGTGCCCATCGAGGTACGCACCGCAGCCCTCCGACGATTCGCCCGTGTCCTCCTTGAATCTCGACGATGCCGCCACGCTGCTGATGCAGCTGGAGGCCACCGATACTGCCGATCTCGCGATGCTGCGCGAAGCCCTCACCGATCTCGCCTTCGAGAATCGCGTGCCGCATCGCGCGCAGCCGTTCGTCGCGCGTGCAGCGCGCGTCCTCGGTACCATCGTCAATGGCACCGCGGCCGACATCCCGGCCGCGTTCGCCGATGTCGGTCACGCGATCGAAGAGGCCATGCGGGCCAGCGACGGCAGCGTGGTGCCCGGCGAGCGCGCCGTCGCGCGGTCCGTGGAATCGGCGGCCGCCGCGGTGGGGGCCAGCGTGCCGGTGTTCGAACTCGCGGCGCCCACCGTCCCGTTCGAACAGAAGCGCTCGCTGCAGCACGATGTGGGTGTTGACCAGCTGCCCGACGACGCCGACCGCGACCTCCTGCCCGACTTCATCACCGAGAGCAACGAATGTGTGGTGAACTCCGAAGCGGCGTTGCTGCAGCTCGAAGAGTTCCCCGACGACGAAGAAGCGGTCAACACCGTCTTCCGCGCCTTCCACACGGTGAAGGGCACCTCGGCGTTTCTCGGTCTCTCCCGTATCGCCGCTTTCGCGCATGAAGCCGAGTCGCTGCTGAGCCGCGTGCGCGACAAGGAGATTGCCTACACCAAGGGCTGCGCCGATCTGTCGTTGCGATCGGCCGACATGCTGAAAGCGCTGCTCGTGTCAGCGGAAACAGGCCTGAACGGCGACGGCCGGCTACCGATTCCCGACGGCTACCACGAGCTGCTCGATGCGCTCGCCGGCTACGATCCCACGCGCGATGCCAACGGCGTCACGCTGGCGATCCTCGCGCCAACGGCGTCCGGCGGTCTCGACGACATCTTTCCGCTTCCCCTGGCCGCCGCGACAAGCATCGCCTCCACGGCGCCGGTCGCGACGAACACCGGGACCGCGAACAAGGCGCGCGTGGAGTCGAACGCCGACGCCACGATCCGCGTGCGGACCGACCGCCTCGACCGCCTGATCGACATGGTCGGCGAGCTGGTCATCGCGCAGTCGATGATCGCCGGTGACGAGCTGTTCGGCGCGGGCAAGCAGCACGACCTGCTGCGCAAGGTCACCCACGCCGGCAAGATCGTGCGCGAGCTGCAGGACCTCAGCATGTCC
This sequence comes from Gemmatimonas phototrophica, assembly GCA_945870175.1. Classification (GTDB taxonomy): domain Bacteria; phylum Gemmatimonadota; class Gemmatimonadetes; order Gemmatimonadales; family Gemmatimonadaceae; genus Gemmatimonas; species Gemmatimonas phototrophica_A. The sequence continues at coordinate 4,018 of CAMBRJ010000084.1, read as the reverse complement.
ATGCGCATGGTCCCGCTGCGCGCGACGTTCCAGAAGCTTACGCGTGTCGTGCGCGACACGGCGTCGAAGGCCGCCAAGACGGTGCAGTTCGTAACCGACGGCGACGACGTGGAAATCGATCGCAACATGGTAGATGTGCTGAGCGACCCGCTGGTGCACATGGTGCGCAACGCCGTCGATCACGGCGTCGAAGGACCCGACGAGCGCGTCGCCAACGGCAAGCCGCGCGTGGGCGTCGTCCGACTCCACGCGTATCACGCGTCGGGGAACGTGGTCGTCGAGCTCAAGGACGACGGCCGTGGCCTACATCGCGACAAGATCGTGAAGAAGGCGATCGAGAAGGGGCTGATCGACAGCGACAAAGGCATGACGGACAGCGACGTGTTCAACCTGATCTTCGCCCCCGGCTTCTCGACCGCCGAACAGATTACTGATATCTCGGGACGCGGCGTCGGCATGGACGTCGTTCGCCGGAACCTCGAGAAGATCCGTGGTCGCATCGACATCACATCGGCGCCTAGGAAGGGCACGACCTTCGCCATCCGTCTGCCGCTGACGCTCGCCGTCACCGACGGCATGCTGGTCCGAGTTGGCGACGAACGCTTCATCGTGCCGCTCACGCATATCCACATGAGCTTCCGCCCGGAGCCAGCCATGCTGTCGACGGTTGTCGGTCGCGGAGAAGTCGTGCTGCTGCGCGGTGAGCTGCTCCCCATCATCCGCCTGCATCGCCTGTTTGACGTGTCTGATGCGGTGCAGTCGCCGCTGGATGGCCTGCTGATGATCGTCGGCGACGGTGATCGACGCACGGCCCTGCTGGTGGACGATCTGCTCGGACAGCAGCAGGTCGTGGCGAAGACGCTCGGCGACGGGCTCGGCAAGGTGCCTGGCGTAAGCGGTGGCGCGATTTTGGGTGACGGTCGGGTTGGCCTGATCCTCGACGTCACGGAGACCGTAGCACTGGCGCAGAGTCATGAGCCATCCCCGGTTCGCTGAGACCGTTGGGCAGCACGGGCGCGAGTCAAGCTCCGACGAAGGGGCGCCGATACCACCAGAGAGACGGATCATGTAATCCGCGTACTCTCTTTCCATTGCGAGCGAGCCATGAGCACGCAGACTGAAACAGTTTCCGCCATTCCCACGCAGTCTCGCGCGGGCAAGTATCTCGCGTTCTTTCTCGCCGGCGAAGAATACGGCCTCGAGATTCTGAAGGTGAGCGAGATCATCGGCATGCAGCCGATCACCCGCGTGCCCCGCATGCCGGAGTTCGTGCGCGGCGTCATCAATCTGCGCGGGAAGGTCATCCCGATCACCGACCTCCGCAGCAAGTTCCACATGGAACACGATGGCACGGAGGACGGCTGCATCATCGTCGTCCAGATGCGTGGCATCCAGACCGGCATCGTCGTCGACCGCGTGAGTGAAGTGGTCGCGATTGCCGAGGCGGACATCGAGGATGCGCCGAGCTTCGGCGCCGGCATCCACACCGAGTTTCTGCTTGGCATCGGTAAGGCAGGCGGACGGGTGAAGCTGCTGCTCGACATCGACAAGGTGCTCGCCAGCAGCGAGATCGCCGCGCTCGAAGCCGCGCAGGCACACGCGGCCTGACGCGCGACGCCTCGCCACGTCCTCGCCACGTCCTCGCCATGGCTGCCCCGACCTCTAGCACCGCGTTCTTTACCGAATGCGAGATCTCGCCAGCGCAGTTCGCGCGTATCACCGACGTGCTCCACGAGCACGCGGGAATCCGCATGCGCGAAGGCAAGGAGGGGCTCGTTCGTGCCCGCCTGGCCAAGCGGCTGCGCAAGCTGAACCTGCCCAACTTCGACGCGTATCTTGATTTCGTGGAGAAGGAGCCGTCGCGGCGGGAGTTCGCCGAGATGATCGATGCGCTCACGACGAACAAGACGAGCTTTCTGCGCGAGGCGTCGCACTTCGACTATCTGCGTGATGCGGTCTTTCCCTCGTTGAAGGGCCCGGTCCGTATCTGGAGTGCGGGGTGCTCGAGCGGTGAGGAGCCGTACACGCTGGCGATGCTGGCCAATGAGCACTTGAGCGACATCAACACGCGCGACGTGCGCATTCTTGCCACCGACCTCAGTCATCGGGTGCTCGCCACGGCCAAGGCGGCCACGTATCCAGCCGAGCATATGGTCGACGTGCCGTCGGCATGGATGCAAAAGTATTGGACTCGCACCCGCGACCCACAGGGCCGTGACGTGTGCGAGGCGGGTCCGCCGCTCCGGCGGTTGGTGCACTTCGCGAAGCTGAATCTGATGGAACAGTGGCCCATGCACGGGCCGTTCGACGCCATTCTCTGCCGCAATGTCATGATCTATTTCGACAAAGCCACCCAACAGCAGCTCGTCGAACGCTACTGGGCGCTGCTCCGTCCCGGCGGTCATCTGTTCGTCGGGCATTCGGAAAGTCTCACCGGCCTCACACACCGCTTCCGGTATGTGCAGCCCGCGGCCTATGTGAAGTAGCGTGACGATGATTGCGCCCGCGCGCGCGGTGGATCGGGTCGTTGGTGTCGCCGACGTGAAAGTGTCCAAGACGCCGGGCGAGCGGCTCATCACGTATGCCCTTGGCAGCTGTCTCGGCATCGTGGTCTATGACCCGGTCGCTGCGGTGGCCGGAATGCTGCACGTCATGTTGCCGACCGGAACCATTGACCTGGCCAAGATGAAGGACAAGCCAGCGATGTTCGTGGACAGTGGCGTGCCGCTGCTGTTCAAAGAGTGCTACAAGCTCGGCGCGAAAAAAGAGCGCATGCAGGTGAAGGTCGCCGGCGGCGCGCATGCCGGTGCTCGTGAGGAAGACGATCGCTTTCAGATCGGCAAGCGCAATATGATTGCGTTGCGCAAGCTGCTGTGGAAGAACGGAGTGCTTGTGCATGCGAACGATACGGGGGGCGTGCAGACGTCCCGGACGATGTGGGTGGACGTGACCACAGGCGAGGTCACGCTCAAGATCAACGGCGCCGAAAGCACGCTTTGACGCACTGGACACCAACTCATGGCCTTTAACGTTCTCGTGGTCGACGACAGTGCCGTGATGCGGCAGATGGTCGTGCGCACCCTCAGGATGAGTGGTCTGCCGCTGGGCACGGTCTTCGAGGCCGGCAACGGCGAAGAAGGTCTTTTCGTGCTACAGGATCAGTGGGTCGATCTACTGCTCCTCGATATCAACATGCCGGTGATGAACGGCGAGGAGATGCTGCGGCGTCTGCGCGCCGCACCGGAAACCGCCTCGCTGCCCGTCATCGTGGTATCCACGGAAGGCAGCGAAACCCGACTGGCGGCGCTACACGAGTTGGGCGCCGCCGTGGTCCGCAAGCCGTTCGCGCCGGAGACCCTGCGCGACACCATCATTCGCGTTACTGGAGTCACCGATGCTGAGTACTACGGTCCAGTCTCTGTCACGAGCGACGACAGCGACTTTTGAGGAGCTCGCGCTCCTTTTTCCGGAGCAGGAGCTTTCCCCGGAACAGGCCGCCGCCCCGCTCGATGTGGCGGTGTCGGTGGAGTTTCGCGGCCCGCATCGTGGGCGGCTCGTTCTTCGGGCGTCGTCCAATGTCCTGTCGTCGATCGCGTCGAACATGCTGGGCGAAGCCGCATCTCATGAGCCTCCCTTGCAGCGCGATGCGCTTGGGGAGATCGCGAACGTGATCTGCGGAAACCTGTTGCCCGCGATCGCCGGCGTTGAAGCCGTGTTCCTGCTGTCGGCACCTCGTGTGCACGAAGCGCGCGACGATGTCTCCCGTCACGAGGACACGCCAACGGCGCGGGTCATCTTCGGCGTCGAAGACGGTCGCACTGAAGCGGTCCTCTACCTGTTCGGAGAACGTGACGACGCGGCGCCGCTCTCCCAGGGTGCGGTGAGCGCCGCGTGACGACGAGGTTGACACCGGGGTCTCCGCTGCCCGGCTCCGATGCCTCGCTGCGTAAGCCCGGGGTCGTGCGCGTGCTGATCGTGGACGACTCCGCGCTCGTGCGTCGGATTCTGTCCGACGCGC
>CAMBRJ010000083.1 GCA_945870175.1 Gemmatimonas phototrophica | reverse complement strand
ACCTGAATGGGCCTAGCTTGGGTCAGCTTGTTGGGGATCGTAGCGTAGGTAGAAACGCTGATCCGCGTGATGTTCAAATCTGCCTGCGTGGAAGCGTTACCTGCCCCCGTGCGGATAGATGTGATCGACGTGGCACGCGCCTTGACGGGTTGGACGATCGCGCGCGGCGCGCAGGGTGGCGGCTTTGCCTTTCGCGGGGAGGTGCACGACGCGAGCGCGAAGGTGATCCTCGGCAAGGCCTTTTCCGCGAACCAGGGCCTCGAGGAAGGTGAGGCCGTGCTCGATCTGCTGGCGTCGCATCCGAGCACGGCCAAGTTCATCGCCACGAAACTGGCGCGTCGCTTCGTCAGTGACACGCCACCGCCGGCGCTGGTGGACCGCGCGACGGCCACCTTCCGTAACACGCAGGGCGATATCCGGGCCGTCGTGCGCACGATCGTGACGAGCCCGGAGTTCTTCGCGTCGGCGAGCTACCGCGCCAAGGTGAAGTCGCCATTCGAGCTCGTGGCGAGCACGATGCGGGCCATGAACGCGCAACCCGATGCCACGCCGCGCACCTCGCAGCTGGTGAGCCGCCTCGGGCAACCGATTTTCGGCCATCAGGCGCCCAACGGCTATCCGGAAACGGGCGATGCCTGGATGAACACCGGCGCCATTCTCAATCGCATCAACTTCGGACTGGCCGCCGCGTCGGGTCGCGTGCCGGGCATCACCCTGGGGGGGTGGCCGCTCACGGCGGAGCTGGCGACGACGTCGCGCGACGCCCAAGTGGACGGGGTGATCACGGAGTTATTCGGCGGCGCCGTGAGTACCGACACGCGGCAAGTGCTGTTGACCGGCACCAATCCGTTTTTGCAGCAACATGGCGGTGCCAACGATTCGGTGCTGGTGGCCGACGATGATGCGGCAATGATGGGTGGCATGGCCAGTGCCGATCTGACGGCGAACGCGCGCAAGCAGGCCGCCAGTGAACGCCGGGCGGCACGGGCGCCCGTGGCACAGCAACAGCAGGCGGCCGGCCGCGAAGCGGTGCGCCCGTCGCGCGGCGCCACGCTCACGCAGTCGATCGGATCGCTGCCGCCACTCACGGGATTTGCGCAGATCGTTGGCCTCGCGCTCGGGGCACCTGAATTTCAACGCCGCTGAGCGAGGGACCAATCATGTCTGCCTTCAATAATCCCGTGAATCGCCGGGTGTTTCTCACGGGTGGTGCGCTGTCGCTGGTCACGCTGGGTCTCTCGCCCAGCTTCTTGCGGCGCACGGCCCTCGCGATGGAGCTGCCGCGCGCGGTGCGCGGCAAGACACTGATCGTGCTCTTTCAGCGCGGTGCGGCCGATGCGCTGAATGTGCTGGTGCCGTTCGGCGACAGGAATTATTACGCGGCGCGGCCGCAGCTCGCGATTGCCACACCCGCGCGCGTAGGCGGTACAGCGAACGCCGCCGGCGCGATCGACCTTGATGGGTATTTTGGATTGCATCCGTCCTTGGCGTCGTTCAAGCCACTGTGGGATCGCGGGATGCTGTCGCCGATTCACGCGGTGGGGAGTCCGAGTGCCACGCGGTCGCACTTCGATGCGCAGGACTACATGGAAACCGGCACGCCCGATCGGAAGGGCACGACGGACGGTTGGCTCAATCGCTATCTCGCGGTGGAAGGCACCTGCGAGGCGTCGTCGTGCACCAACAGTGGGGCCTCCGCGCCATTTCGCGCGGTCGCGATGACCGCGCAGACGCCGCGCATCCTGGAAGGCGCGAGCCCGGTGGTCGCGATGAACTCCATCGACGAATTCTCGATTCGCACCAACGGCGGTGAAGCGCAGCGTCGCATCGAAGCGTTGTATCGCACGGGCTCGTCGGACGTCGTGCACGGCAGCGGCAGCGACATGTTCGAGGCGCTCAAGGTGCTGCGCGCCGCCAATCCGCAGCAGTATCGTCCGGCGGCCGGCGTGGCATATCCGCGTTCGCAGTTCGGTCAGCGATTGCTGCAGATCGCGCAGCTGATCAAGTCTGGCGTGGGGCTCGAAGTGGCCTTCGCCGACGTGGGCGGTTGGGATACGCACGTGAATCAGGGCGGTGCGCAGGGGCAGCTGGCCGGGCGCCTCGGCGACTTTTCGCAGAGCATCGCGGCGCTGGTGGCCGACCTCGGCGACCGCATGGACGACGTGGTGATTCTTACCTGCTCGGAGTTTGGCCGCACGGTGCGACAGAACGGCACGGGCGGCACCGATCACGGACATGCGGGCGCGATGTTCGTGATCGGCGGATCACTGCGGTCGGCGCAGAAGGTGCACGGCCGCTGGCCGGGATTGGCGCCGGAACAGCTGTACGAGGGACGCGACCTCGCCCTCACCACCGACTTCCGTGCGGTGTTCAGCGAGATCGCCTCGAAGCATCTCGGCGCCGCGCAACTGCCGAAAATCTTCCCGGGCTATGGCGGCTTCGAGAAGGAGTGGCTGGGCGTGCTGTAGGCGCCGCGTCGACACCGCCGGTGCGTCAGCTGGTGTCGCGGCCGACGTCGGCAAGCGGTTAGCTTCAGCCGTCATCACACTCCGCTTCGATCATCGCACGTCAGGAACGTCTTATGCGCTACTGCACTGTCCGCACCACGCCGCGCAGGTCGATCTTTATCAAGACAGCCGGAACGGCGGTCTTGACTGCGTCCGCCCTGCTGTCCGCCACGGCGCACGCGCACCCGCGTGCCATCGTCCGGCTCGAGCGCCCGGACAGTGCTACGACACAGCCTGTTACGCCCCAAAAGTCCCAGCCGACGAAGGCACCGGCGGCCACGCCAACGGGTCCGCGCGTTCCCAACGAGCTGGGGCGAATTCCGATTGTGGAATGGCATCAGGTCGTCGCAGCTGACGGCACGTACAAAGTGTCGCGCGAGCGCTTCCGCGCCGAACTGCGCGAACTGCATGCACGCGGTTATGTGCCGGTGAGCCTGTCGGAGCTGCTCGACAAGACGATGGACATACCGGTGGGCAAGACGCCGGTGCTGTTCACCTTTGACGACGCGTCGCCTAGCCAGTTCCGCTACCTCGAGCGCAATGGATCGCTGGTGGTCGATCCCACGAGTGCGGTCGGCATGCTGCTCGACTTCATCAAGGGGCACCCCGACTGGAAGCCCAAGGGGCTGTTCTGCGTGCTGCCGGCGGCCGAGGCCGGCCACGCGTTTTTCGGCGACAAGGGCATCGACGGGCAAAAAACCGCGTGGCGCTTCAAGAAGGTGCAGTTCCTGGCCCAGCAGGGCTTCGAGCTGTGCAACCACACCTTGTGGCACGCGAAGCTCAGTAAGTATTCGGACGCGGTGGTACAGGAACAGCTGGCCCGTGGCGCGATGGCCATCGACTCCGCCGTGCCCGGCTACACCGTGCGCGGGTTCGCCCTGCCCTACGGGTTGTGGCCGAAGAACCGTGCGCTCGCGTTCAACGGCGCGTGGTACGACAAGAAAAGCAAGCGCGACGTGCGCTACCACCACGAGGCCGTGTTCGAAGTCTCGGGCGGCCCGGCGCGCAGCCCGTACGATCCGGCGTTCACCCCCAAGTCATTGCCCCGCGTGCCGCTGCAGGGCGGCACCAAGCTGTCGACCACGCTCGACCAGATGGACAAGCCGGGCAAGTGGGCGCGCTACGTGTCCGACGGCAACCCGAAAACCGTCGCGAAGCCGTAGCGCGATCGCCCGTCGTTACGGAGTTGCTCGCATCTTCTCGGTTTCATCCCAGCGATCGACGGCGCGCCGCAGATGGGGAATCACGATGCTGCCGCCGACGATGAGACCAATGCTCATCGTCTCGAACACTTCGTCGCGCGACACGCCTTCTTCCGCACAGCGTACGATGTGGTAGGTAATGCAGTCGTCGCAGCGCAGCACGAGCGAGGCCACGAGCCCGAGCAGCTCCTTCGTCTTCACGCTCAGGGCGCCACTTTCATAGGCGCGACCGTCGAGATTGAAGAAGCGATTGATGACGAGATTGTTTTCGCCAAGGATGCGCGTGTTCATCCGTTCGCGGAACATGCGAAATTCGGCGAGGGTGTCACTTTCAGCCGGATCGCTCGCCACGTGATCGTGCGGCGGCGTGTTGGGCTTTGGCGTGTCGGTCACAGCGAGTAGTTGCGAAGGGTGGTGAGCGCGGTCTCGAGGGCCGCACGCTGCTGTTCGGTGGGCGAATTGGCCCACAGCTCTTCGTACGCGGAGATCGCCAGCGCCAGCGCTTCCTTGTCGTGTTCAGCGGCGGCCAGCGAGCTCGCGTTGTCGGCGAGCGCGGCCTTGGCCAGCTGATCGTCGGGGAAGCGTTGGGTCACCTGCAGCCAGCGGATCGTGCGATCGCGCTGATTCGATTCCGTCAGCGCCCACATGTGCCAGGCGCCGCGATTCTGCGGGTCAGACGCGAGGGCGCGGCTCGCCAATTCGCCGACGACCTCGGGACCGCGCCCGGAGAGCCAGTAGGCGTTGGCCAGAATGACGAGCGCGCGGGCGTTGGTGGGCTGTTCGTCCACTACCCGCTCATACAAGGGGCCGGCGACTTCGGGCATGTGAAGCCAGGGCTCAGCGGCCGCGACCAGGGCATCCGGTGTGACCGTGGCACGGAGCGTATGCAGGCGCTCCATGAGAGCACCGACGTTTCCGGAGGCTTCGTAGGCGCCCACCGCGTCAGCAAGGGCAGCCGGGAGGTCAAGAAGAGGAGCGATCATGCTCGAAAAGTAGACACGTCCCGTGATCTGGTCAGGTCACGGACACGATTCGTGGGTTGCGCGATTGGGGAAGGATCGTAATACTCCTAGTGTCACGCGACGCTTTCCGAAGTGCGCGTGACGAGCCCACCGACAACGGCTGGCTGCTCCCGGGTCCCAGACCCCGCGGTACCGGAAGGCAAGTACGGCTCTTCCGGCAAGTGCGACGGCACGACTCGACCCGTCCAAAGCGACCCGCAACATCCGCGCTCTTCGCGCATCTCGAGCCCGACACGGGCATCGAACATTTGGCCCATGGCGTTGCATGTCTTCATGCCTGCTGTGGCGTCGCGCTCCCTTCCAAATCGGAACGGAGCCCACTGTACCACTCGCAGTTTTCGAATGACCGAACGCAAACGCCCCATTCGCCGCAGCCGCACCAGTGCCGCGCCGTCCCCCGATGCCGGTGGTGACGACAATCCATATCTCGATGCACCGTCGGCGCCCGCGCCGAGGGATGCCGCCCCACCGCCGCCGACGGCTGGAGCGGCCGACGAAGCGCCTCGCCCGCGCCGTGGTCGGCCCCCGCGTCGTCCAGCGGCCGACGCGGCCGCCGACGCCCCGGCCAGCAGCGAGCGAGACGCCCCTCCGGCTCCGCCCGCCCCCCTCGCCGAATCGCGCCCAGAGCCACGCCATGCGTCGCGTCCCGCGCCTCGAGCGGAGCCGATGGCCCCTCCCGCCTTCTTCGATCCGGCCGCCGAACGTCCTCGTCTGGACAGCGCCGATCGATATGATCGCGCCTTCGACCGGCCGGCCAATCCGCCCGCCAGCAGCGCGGAGCGTCCCGAGCCGCGCCCCGATCGTCCGTTTGGCGATCGGCCCGAGCGGCCGGACCGTCCCGACCGCGGTGGGCGTCCGCGCGACCGTGGACGTCAGCGCAACGAGCGTGGCGACCGCGGACCGCGCGGCGAACGTGTCGACTCTGGCACGGGTGCCCCGGTCGGCGGACAGGCCGCGCCGCAGGATCGACCCGACCGCGGACCGGACCGTGGCGGCGACCGGAACGGCCCGGATCGTGGTGGCGATGCGGCCCTCCGTCGCAACGGACGCCGCGGACGCAACCGGTTCCGTCGCGGCGGGGCCGGCGGCGACGGCCGTCCGGCGGCGGGCGCCGAGGGTGGCGTTGAGCGCGCGCCGTCCGTGCCATCCACGCCCGCGGTAGTGGACGGCACGATGTCCGGCTGGTTCGATCCCTCGCGTGATGGCGGCTTCCTGCGAAGCGCCATCAACAGCTACTTGCCCGACCCGACCGATCCGTTCGTGCCGGCGGCGTTAGTGCGCCTGCATCAGCTCCGTCGGAGCGACAAGCTCGAGGCCACGTTCGGTCGCGATCCGCGCGGTCGTCAGGTCATCATCGAAGTGCAGCAGCTCAACGACGGCTCCCCCGTCGTGCTCGAAAAGCGTGCCGATTTCAATACACTCACGGCCAGCTATCCCGACCGGAAGCTGACCCTGGAAACGGGACGGCCCGCCAAGACCGGCCCCGAACTCACCCGTCGCGCCATCGATCTGATTGCGCCGATCGGCTACGGCCAGCGCGCCCTCATCGTGGCCCCGGCCCGTGCCGGCAAGACGACGCTCCTGCAGGCGATCGTGGAGGGCGTGGCGATCAACCACCCCGAAGCCGCGCTGCTCGTGCTCCTGGTCGACGAACGGCCGGAAGAAGTGAGCGAGATGATCACGTGGGGCTACGGCGAGGTCGTGGCGTCCAGCTTCGACATGCCGCCCAAGCGGCACGTCGAAGTGGCCGAGATGACGCTCGAACGCGCTCGCCGCTTGGTGGAACAGGGCAAGGATGTGGTGATCGTGCTCGACTCGATCACGCGTCTGGCTCGCGCCTACAATACGGTGGAGCGGGGCACCGGACGCACGATGTCCGGTGGTCTCGACAGCAATGCCATGCAGAAGCCGAAGGCGTTCTTCGGATCGGCGCGCATGATTGCGCCGCAGCATGGCGGCGGATCGCTCACGATCATCTCCACCGCGCTGGTCGAAACCGGTTCGCGCATGGATGACGTCATCTTCGAAGAGTTCAAAGGCACCGGCAACTGCGAAATCAAGCTGGATCGCTCGCTCGCCGACCGTCGCATTTTCCCGGCGTTCGACATCGGCACCAGCGGCACGCGCCGCGAAGAAAAGCTCTATCGCCCCGATCAGCTGGAGAAGGTGCACCTGTTGCGTCGCGGCTTGCACCAGCTCCCGCCGCAAGCGGGCATGGAGTGGCTCATCAAACGCATCGCGGCCACCACGAACAACGATTCCCTGCTCGACGGGCTGTAAGCGTCACGGGGTCCGCCACGCATCACAGAACCGCGCAAGGCGAGCTCGACGTCGCCTTGCGCGGTTTTTTGCGCGCGGTTCGGATTTCCCCCATTGCAGCAAACAGCAGGCGATCCCGTGACGATTGTGCGGGTGGCGTGACATTCAAGCGGAATCGCTCAAGCGCCGTGGCGCTCAGTCCGATACCCATGAGCACACGCACTCGGGCGACGATGCCAGGGCAGACGATTCAATTTCGACGCCTCTCGCAATTCCCAACATGTTCCGCACTCTGTCCCTGCGCGCCAAAATCCTCGCCCTCCCGGTAGTCGCGGCGATTGGATTCCTGATTACGCTTGGCACCACCGTCGTCCTCGGCCGGCAGGCGCAGACCGAACTGGCCGACATTCGCACGGGGCACTCCCCGGCGCTCGAACAGAGCCGCACGCAGCTGTCGCTGGTGGAGGCCTATCAGCGCGCGCTCCGCGATGCCGTCGGCGCCAGCGATACCGGCGCCGTTGCCGCCGCCGACTCGATCGTCGCGCGCTTTGCGGCCGTCAACGATTCGCTGGCACGGAACGCCACCATCGACTCGGCGGCGATCGCGAAGTTCCTCGCCACGTTCACCGAGTATTCAAAGCTCGCGAAAGCGACGAGCGTCGGCATGATCACCGGTTCCATACAAAATCTCACGGGCGGCACGCAGGGCGCGAAAACGAAGTACGCCGAGCTGTCCACGGGCCTCGCCGGGCAGATCACGGCGCAGGAAGCGGAGATCGAGAAGGCCTACGAGTCGGCCGATCGCAAGCAGAGTACGTCATTCGCCGTGACGAGTGCGGTGCTGGTCATTGCGATGGGCCTGCTCGGCGTGCTGGCGTGGGGGACCCTCAGCAGCGTGATCGGCGCGATGCGTACGTTGTCCGACACCGGTCGCGACATTGCACGCGGCAAGCTCGATGTCCAAGTGGATTTGGTGTCGAAGGACGAGATCGGCGAATTGGCCGAAGCGTTCCGCGGCATACTGGCATACATCGGCGGCGTGGCACGGGCCGCCGACAAACTGGCGAGTGGCGACTTGAGCGCCTCGGTGGAGGTGCGGTCCGAACATGACGTACTCTCGCGCAGCATCAACGGGGCCACCGCGACGCTGCAGAAGGTCGTGAGCGAGAGCAACGCAGTGATCAACGCGACGAAGCAAGGCGAGCTGTCGAAACGCGGTAACCCGGCGCAGTTCGAGGGCGCCTATGCGCTGCTGATCTCTGGCACGAATGAGATGCTCGATGCGGTTGTCGAACCGATCGCCGAGGCGAAGCAGGTACTGGCGCGTATCGCGGCGCGTGATCTCTCGGCGCGCGTCACTGGCGAATACGTCGGCGAACACGCCGACATCAAGGAGTCGCTCAACACCGCGCTCGAGAACATCGCCGAGGTGTTCGCCTCACTCACGACCGCGATCAGTCAGGTGAACTCGGCGGCCCGCGAAATCGGCGAAGGGAGCCAGGAACTGGCGAGCGGTGCCGCCGATCAGGCTGGCGCGATCGACCAAGTCTCGAACCGTGTGAAGGTGGTGGACGACCGCACGAAGGCCAATGTGGCCGACGCCAACGAAGCGCGCGCGGCGATGGAGCGGGCGAGCGTGGACACGGAGCAAGGTGTCGAGCGCATGACGGCACTCGCCGAAGCGGTCGCCGAGATCAAGCGCTCAGCCGATTCGACGGCAAAGATCGTGAAGACGATCGACGAAATCGCGTTCCAGACCAACCTGCTGGCGCTCAACGCCGCGGTCGAAGCGGCACGGGCCGGCGACGCGGGCAAGGGCTTCGCGGTCGTGGCGGATGAAGTCCGCAGCCTGGCCATCCGGGCGTCGGAAGCGTCGCGCAACACGGCGACGCTGATCGAGGAATCGGTGCAGAAGGCCGAGGCGGGTGTGAAGCTGAACGAGAGCGTGACGCGTCGACTGCACGAGATTCGCACCGGCGTCCAGCGCGCCTCGACGATCATGATCAATATCGCCGAGGGCGCGGCCGAGCAGCAGAAGGAGCTGGCCGAAGTGACGTCGTCGATGGATCAGATCGCGGGACTGACGCAGCGGACCGCGGCGAACGCCGAAGAATCGGCGAGCGCGGCGGCCGAGCTTTCGGCGCAGGCGGCTGAGATGCAGGAACTGGCCGCGCAGTTCGATGTGGGCGCACGTACACAGCACCGCCA
>CAMBRJ010000082.1 GCA_945870175.1 Gemmatimonas phototrophica | reverse complement strand
TTCGTGCTCGATACGGCGCAGGCATCGTGGCATAGCCTTGTACCGGGGTATCAGGACGCGAGGCTGGTGCTGTTTCGCGACGGCGTGCAGTCGGCGTGCGGCGCCGCCAGCGCGGCCTCGGGGCCGTTCTACTGCCCGGGCGATCAGCGCGTGTACGTTGATCTTTCGTTCTTCGATCAGCTCGATCGCCAGTTCGGCGCGCCCGGTGATTTCGCGCAGGCGTACGTGTTGGCGCATGAGATCGGGCACCACGTGCAGAACCTCACGGGCACCGAGCGCGCGATGCGCACCGCCGTGCAGCGCAACCCGGCGGCGGGCAATTCGCTGTCGGTGGCGATGGAGCTGCAGGCCGACTGCTACGCTGGCGTGTGGGCGCACTCTGCGGTCCGTGACGGCATCATCGAAGCCGGTGATCTGGATGAAGGGCTCGGTGCGGCGGCAGCGGTTGGTGATGATCGCCTGCAGAAGATGTCGACGGGGCGCGTGAACCCGGAGTCGTTTACGCACGGGTCATCGGCCGAACGGAAGGCCTGGTTCCGTAAGGGCCTCGACTCGGGCGATCCGCGCTCGTGTGATACCTTCGGGCAGAGACGCTGATTCATGGGTGATCCCAACGGATACGCGCCGCGCGATGGCGTGCTGGAAGAGCAGACATGGCCGGCCATGCGTAACGGCGAGTGGCCGGTGGCGCTGCTGCCATTCGGCGCCACGGAACCACATAACACGCATTTGCCATACGGCACCGACACGATCATGGGGCGCGAGGTGGCCGCGCGCGTTGCGGCCGCGTGCGTCGCACAGGGCGTACGTGTGGCGGCGTTACCAGCGGTGCCATTCGGGGTGAACACCACGCAGCTCGACCTGCGCTTCACCATCAACATGATGCCGAGCACGCAGCTGGCGCTGTTGCGCGATGTGGTGAAGAGTCTCGAGCCGCACGGCGTGCGCGCGCTGGTGTTACTCAACGCACACGGTGGCAATGAATTGCGGGCCCTGGTGCGTGAACTGCAGCCCAGTACACCGATCGTGCTCGCCATCGTGAACTGGTGGCAGGCCGGCGATCACGGGGTGTTCGAGAGCGCCGGCGATCATGCCGGGGAGCTCGAAACCGCGGCGATCATGCACGTGGCGCCGCATCTGGTGGTGCCCGATCGTAACACGTGGGGCGATGGCCATGCCAAACCCAGCGTGTTCGACGGCGTGCGCAGCGGCTGGGCGTGGATGCCGCGTCGCTGGACGCAGGTGACGGCCGATACCGGCGTGGGCGATCCGCGGGAAGCCACGGCGGAGAAAGGCGCCGCGTTCGTGGCGCAGGCGGTGGAGCGCATCGCGTCGTTCTGTGTGCAGCTGGCGAGTGCGGATCCCAAGGCGATGTGGGCGGACCGTTAAGTGCGCCGGCACGAACCGATGCACCCACCGGCGTCCCTGAAGCATCGTCGGCCCGCGCTCGCACTAGACGATCAATAGTCCACCGGTCGCAGATACGATTCGCCGATTCCCGAGTGGCTCACCACCGCCGTGGCGGGCGGGCGCCGCTTCCAGTGCGTGCCGTTTAAGCGCTTTGACACCAGCGTGAGTTCGTCGCTCCGAAAGCCGCGCGAACGCATGGCCTCGTGCGAGAAGCCGTGCAGCATGCCGTTCAAGATTTCGTCGGCGCGTGCATAGCTGATGCCGAGATCGTCTTCGTCGGTTTGTCCGGCAAAGAGATCGGCCGTCGCCGGCTTGCTGATGATGATATCCGGCACGCCGAGGTGGCGGGCGAGTGCCCACACCTGCGTTTTGTACAGATCACCGATGGGATTGATCGGTGGGGAGTCGTCGGCGTGCCAGGTGAAGTAGCCCAAGAGGCGTTCGGTCTTGTTGCCGGTGCCCAGGGGCAGCGCGCGGTACCGGGCCGACAGATCGAACAGCGCGATCATTCGGATGCGCGCCATGATGTTGCCGCGCCGCGAGGCGTCGGCGTCGGGTTCGGCGAGGAGGTAGCCGTCTACCGCCGGGCTGATGTCGACGGTGCGCGACTCGATGCCGAGGGCGTCGACGACGAGCTGCGCGTGGTCGAGCGACTCGGCGCTAGAGGTGCGATACGGGAGTCGCATCCCGATTACGTTCTCGCGGCCGAGGGCGCGCACCGCGAGGAACGCCGTGGCGGCGGAATCGACGCCGCCCGAGATGCCGATCACGACTTTTCCGAAGCCACGGCGCGCGAGCTCTTCACGGAGGAAGCCGGTCAGCCACTCCTCGGTCATCTCGGCGTCGATGGCCAGCGGCGGCGGCCCGCCGTGGTCGCGCATTTCGTGCCGGATCACGGGCAGCGACTCGGGAATCGCGCGCACAATCGAGTTGGCGCGCTGCAGCGCTTCGGTGGGGACGGCGAATTCCCCGGTGTAGAAGCCACGGGCTCCGCGCAGCAGGTCGGCGGCGGCGGGCTCGGGTCCGTCGTACGACAAGGACACCGGCGCGCCGTCTTGGACCCGACGGATGTTGTCGAGCACGTGCGGCAGCGCCACGCGCAGGTCGCTCAGCAGCGGCCCCTCGGCGCGGGCGCGTACGAGGTCATCGAGATCGACCGTAAGTGACATGAACGACTCATCCCACACCGGGGCGCGGCCGCGCACGTCACCGCTGGGCCCCGCTAAGTGCGACGTGCCGAAAAAGCGCTTGCCGCCTTCGGAGCCCACCAGGTTCACGAAGCTGGTGTAGACGCCCTGTTCTTCGGCGATGTCGCGAATGAGCCGTTCCCAGCGCGCGGCGCTGTATGGACCGGCAATACCGTCTTCGCGCGGCCAGATGCCGCGGGCCGGGGCGGCCGACGACACGAACACCACCTGCGCGCCGTCGAGCGCGGCGATGGTGCCGCTGATGGAATGCCAGGCGTCTTCGCACACCAGAATGGCGGCGCGACCCCAGGGGGTCTCAAACGCGCGGATGTCGGTGCCGCGCTCCACGAAGCGCTCTTCGTCGAACAGCCCGTAGGTGGGCAAGTAGTTCTTGCGGTGCACGTGCCGGATGACCGGCGGGCCGTCGCTGAGTCCGATGGTGAGGTACGCCGCGCTGTTGTGCAGCGTGTCGCGCCACCGCTCGTAGAAGCCGATCACGAGGTCCATGGCCACGCAGTCGATACCGGCGGCCGCGCAGGCGGTACGGTAGGCGTCATCGAGATCGTAGGCCAGCGCACCAGCGGTGCAGGCGACCTCACGGACGCCCCCCTCCACGAAGTAGCCCGACAAGGCCGTCTCGGGGAACTGCACGACCTGCGGGCGCGGGTCGAGGGTGGACGCTTGCGCGCACAGGCGCCCGATACGGGCGAGGTTGGCGGCTACGTCGCCCTTGCGGGGGGCGAACTGGCAGAGGGCCAGCGTCAGCGGACGAATCGGATCACCAGACATGCATGCAAAGTAGGAGGATGGGCTCGGATCGCCTACAGCCAGCGTGGGGTTCCGGGTGGCGCTCGGCGCGACGCAGGCCGTGAACCGGCTCGACGCCGCGCGTGTACAATTCCCCCATGCGCTCTCTGCAATCCCGACAGGTTCGTTCTCTCATGGCCGCGGTGTCCGTTCTGTGCCTGCCCGTCGTGCTGGCGCTCCTCCCGGCTGGTCTGTCAGCACAGGGCGCGTCAGGCGCCACCGGAGAGGCGTGGCAGATCGTCACCCCGGCGCAGGCGTCGCTGGTGCTGGGGCGCGATGGCGCGCTGATCGGCGAACTGGGCCGGGAGCGTCGCATCAATGTCGCGCTGCGCACGCTGCCCAAGTACGTCGGGCATGCCTTCGTCGCGATCGAGGACAAGCGCTTCTACCAGCACGACGGCGTCGACCTGGTGGGTGTAGCCGGCGCCATCAAGGACGCCGTGACCAAGGGGAATCTCCGCGGCGCCAGCACCATCACGCAGCTCCTGGTGGGCAACATGCACCCCGACCTCATTGACCGTCGGGATCTGTCGCCGGGACGCACGTTGCGCGAACAGCAAGCCGCCCGTGAAATGGAGCGCCACTACAACAAGGAGCAGATCCTCGAGGCGTTCCTCAATCAGATCTCCTTCGGACGTGGCGCATACGGCATCGAGATGGCGGCGCGTCAGTTCTTCGGGAAAGGCGCGGCCGAGCTCACGTTGGCCGAGGCGGCGTCGCTGGCGTCGATGCCCAAGAGCCCCGTGCAATACGATCCGGCCCGCTCTCCCGATCGCAACCGCACGCGGCGCAACACGGTGCTCGCGCTGATGGCGGAGCAGAAGTACATCACCGCCGCGCAATCCGTAGCGGCGCAGCGCGAGCCGGTACGTACCGTGAGCACCACGCGTGGCACGGCGCCATGGGTGGTGGACGTGGTGCGCGTACAGGCCGAGCGGGCGGGCATTGCCGTGATGCAGGGCGGGTATCGCATTCATACCACCATCGACGCCGCGCTGCAGCGCGCCGCGCAGCAGGCACTGAGCAGTGGACTCGACGAGATCGAAACGCGCCCCGGCTTCCGCGGCCAGCGGTGCGCGCGCGTGGCCGGTGATACGGCGGCCACGGCGGCCAAGAAGGCGAAGGTGGAAGCGTGTCTGGAAGGCGCAGCGGTGGTGCTCGACCCGACCACCGGCGAGGTACGGGCGCTGGTGGGCGGGCGCGACTATGCGCGGAGCTCGTTCAATCGCGCGGTGGATGGCAACCGGCAGCCGGGGTCGAGCTTCAAGGCGTTCGTGTATGCGCAGAGCATCGCGCAGGGGCTGACGGCCAATGCCATGGTGGCCGACACCGCGTTGCGGATCCGGCTCGACAACGGGCAGACGTACAGCCCCGACAACGCCGATAATGCGTTCCTCGGCGCGCTCACGTTGCGTGAGGCGCTCACGAAGTCGCGCAATCCGGTGGCGGTGCAGCTCGCGCTCGCCGTCGGTATGGACTCGGTGATTGCGTTGGCGCGCCGCGCCGGCTTGCGCTCGCCCATTTCGCCGTACCCTTCGAGTGCATTAGGCGCGAGCGTGGTGCAGCCGCTGGATTTCGTCGCGGCGTATGCCGCGTTCGACAATGGTGGGGTGGCGGTCGAACCCCGCTTCGTACAGCGCATCGAGGATCGCAACGGCCGCACGGTGTTCACGCCGCAAGTGGCGCCGGCGCGATCGGCGATGGACCCGCGCGTGGCCTTCATCATGCGCGACATGCTGCAGGATGTGGTCACGCGCGGCACGGCCACGGCGTTGCGCAAGATCGTGCCGGCGCGCATCCCGGTGGCAGGGAAAACGGGCACCACCAACGACAACCCCGACGTGTGGTTCGTGGGGATGACGCCGGAGTTGGTCACGGGTGTGTGGCTGGGCTTCGATAAGCCGGCGATGATTTCGCCGGGGGCGGTGGGCGGCACGCTGGCGGCGCCAATTGCGGGGCAGATCATCGCGGCGGCATACGGGAATCGCGCCAGCGGCGTGTGGACGCCGCCGCCGGGCGTGGTGCCGGTGGAACTCGATCGGGCGACGGGACAGCCGTCGGATGGTCGGACGCCGGATGAGCGACGCTATGTGGAGTGGTTCATGGCGGGGACGGAACCGGGAGCGCCGGTATGGCCGTGGAGCTTGTTTCGGCTAGGGCCGATCGGCTACTGAACACTGATTCAGTGGTCAGTTTTCAGTGGTCAGAGTTCTGGCGTCAGACTGTTTATAGTGGTCAGAGTTCAGCCGCTACAGTCCACAGTGTCGAGCGGGGTTTGGAGGCTCCGTGATGCTACGAGGGGGGAATTGGGTGGAATGCGCCGGTTCAGGCGGCCGGGCTGCGCAATCCCTACAGGCTGAGCTTTCAGTCGGAAGTGGGGCCGGTGCGGTGGCTGGGGCCGAGCACCGAGACGATGATCAGGCAGCTGGCGGCGCGCGGGCAGAAGCATGTGCTGGTGGTGCCGATCGCGTTCACGAGTGATCACATCGAGACGCTGTCGGAAATCGACATCGAGTACAGTGAACTGGAGTATGCGCTCGGCATGACGGGATCTCGGCGCGTGCCGTCGTTCAATGCGCGTACGGAGTTCCTTGATGCGCTCGCGGACACCGTGCATGGGCATCTGGAGTCGGGCAAACCGCACAGCGCGCAATACAGGCAGCGGTGTCCGGGGTGCACGAACGATTCGTGCCGTGGTCCGCCGTCGAAGATGTCGGCACCGTTGCAGTTGCAGTTGCTGGAGCTGTTGCGGTCGACGTTCAGGCCGTCGCCGCCCGCGCAACCGAAAACTCTCCCAGCGGTGCGGCCTGCGGTGGCCGCGCCACCGCGGCCGTACCGACACACCGATCGAGCGCCGCCGGAAACGCGCGGAGCGAGACGGGCGTGTAGTGGCCCATGAGACAGACCTGCAGCCAGTTGCGTTCGCGTAGGTAGCCGCTCTCGAAGCTGATCAGCCATCCGGCATCCCGCAGCTGTTCGCCGAGCGCCCGGGCGCTCACGCCAGCCGGTGGGATCAGTGTGTGCACGGCCGGCGACGCGCAGTCGGCCGGCGCGAGCACGCGCCATCCGCGCGATTCCATCGCCCGCCGTAACCACGCGCCGTCGAGCGCGAGGCGGCGGAAGCGCGCCGGCCAGTCCATCTGGGTCAGCGAGGTGCCGAGGGCATCGAGCAGGTTCGAGGACTGCGTGAAGGGTACGCCCTGTTGTGCCACGGCGAAGCCGAGGTCGAGGTACCGCGGGATACGCGTGCTGGGTGTGCACGCGGTTCCGTCGTGGAAGACGATGGCGACGCCGGGGAATGCGGCGAGGGCCTTACCGCTGACCGCACTGGCCATCCACACGTCGCGCAACGAGAGCGGCACGGTGCCGAGGCTGCTGATCACGTCGAGCGCCAGCTTGGCGCCGCGCGACCGTGCGATCGCGGCCAGTGCCTCGAGGTCGTTCATCACACCGGTGGATGTCTCGCAGTGCACGGCCCAAAGCCAGCCCGCGCCCGTGCTCTGCATCGCGCGCGCGACGGCAGCCGTGTCGAGCGCCTCGCCCCACGGCGCCCGCACCACGGTGTGCGGGATGTGCATGCGCGTGGCGTGATCGATGAGCCGCTCGCCGAACTCGCCATTGCTCACGATCACGCCCGGCGCGTCGAGCAGCGCGATCTGCGCGGCGACCACATCGTTGGCCAACGTGCCCGAGCCCAGCAGCATCGTGGCGTGCCGTGCGTTGGCCAATGCGCACAGCCGCTGCTGCGCGTCGCGATACCGGGCATGAAACACGTCGGCCCGATGCGACGTGGCCCCGCGCTGCATCGCCTGCTGGACGGCATCGCTGATGCCGACCGGTCCTGGCAGAAAGTTGGCGCCGCTGCTGAGCGCCTCCGCGCCATCGTTCATGGCGTCCGGCCACGCCAACACTTCCTCGGCCGTGATGTACATCGGCTGATACGACGCTTGCTCGGTGCCGATGAGCGGACCGAAGGCGTGGAATCCGAGATGCCGGTACAGGCGGAGCTGACGGGTGGTGCCGGACATGATGCCGAGGTCGTACCCTTGCGCCATCAGGTGGCGCGTGAGAAATCCGACGAGCTGCGCGAACACGCGGCTGGCGCGGAATTCGGGCTCGACCGCGAGCAGCCGGATTTCCACCGGCGTCCGGCCGGCCGGGAGATAGTCGTCGACCGTGCCCAGCTTCTGGTCGAGAGAGAACGGGCGTTGCGTACGTCCGCTCACCATGCCGACGATGCGGCCGTTCGCCTCATAGACCGCGTACACATTCTCGTCGTGAAAACGATCCACCTGGCGCCGCGCGGCATTCGGCGCGTGCTGGGGGATCTCTTCGACGAAGGTCCTGTAATTCAGTGCATGAATCGCATCGTGGTCCGCCTCGGTGGCCAGACGGACGATGCCGCGCGTGGACAGTTGGGGCATAGTCATCGAGTCAAGTTGCGTCCGTCAGCGGTCCAGCGGAATAAGTCATGTAACGAACTTCAGGGGCGACAGGCCACTAGAAGCCCGCCACCCCCGACTCCCTACCGCTTACTCCTTACCCCTTACTCAGCCGTTACACCCCAATCAGTTCGTCCACCTCAACCGGCGCCGGCCGCCCCTGATCCACCAGGGCGATGGCGAGCACTTCGCGCATCGTCTCCACCGGGTGGAAGATCAGCTGCTCGCGCACTTCGTCCGGCACATCCTCGAGGTCCGCTTCATTGGCCTTCGGGATGATCACTTCCTTGATGCCGGCCCGGTGGGCGCCGAGCACCTTTTCCTTCACGCCACCGATCGGCAACACGCGGCCACGCAGCGTGATCTCGCCCGTCATCGACACGTCGCGTCGCACCTTGCGGTTCGACATCTCACTGACGAGCGCCAACGCAATGGCGATACCCGCACTTGGGCCGTCCTTGGGAATCGCGCCGGCCGGTACATGAATGTGTGCCTCGCTGGCCGACGCCACCCGATCGGCCGGGATGCCCAGCAGTGCGGCATTGTTCGTGGCGTACGTGAGTGCCGCCCGCGCACTCTCCTTCATCACGTCACCCAACTGTCCCGTCAGGATCAGTGAGATCGGACCCACGCGCACGACCTCAGCGCTGTCGTCGCTCTTCACCGGCGCCGACGACCCACGGCGAATGCTCGCTTCTACGAACATGATGTCGCCCCCCATCGGCGTATAGTACATGCCCGTGGTAATGCCCACTTCATCGTGCTCGGCCAGGCGCTCCGGATGCACCTTCGGACGCCCCAGCAACTCGCGAACTTCATCGCTGCTGATCACCTTGTCGTCGATCGTGGCCGTGTCACCCATCGCGACGCGTCGCGCGACCTTGCGCGCCACGGCCCCCAGTTGACGCTCCAACTGGCGCACGCCGCTTTCGCGGGTGTACTCGCTGATCACCTTCATCACCGCGTCGTCGGTGAACGTGATGTCGCGCTGGCCGAGTCCCGACTCCTCGAGCTGACGCGGAATCAGATACGTCTTGGCGATCTCCGATTTCTCGCGCTCGGTGTAGCCGCTGAAGTCCACGACTTCCATACGGTCCAACAACGGACCGGGGATGTTCTGGATGAAATTCGACGTCGCGATGAACAGCACTTCGCTCAGGTCGAACGGCACGCCGAGATAGTGATCGGTGAACGAATCGTTCTGCGCCGGATCGAGCACTTCCAGCAGGGCGCTGGACGGATCGCCCTGATACGACGTGCCCAGCTTGTCCACTTCGTCGAGCAGGAACACCGGGTTCTTGCTGCCCGCCTGCTTCATGCCCTGGATGATACGACCGGGCATGGCGCCCACATACGTCCGGCGATGACC
>CAMBRJ010000081.1 GCA_945870175.1 Gemmatimonas phototrophica | reverse complement strand
CACACGCATCGGCACCGACTTCGTGATGCCGCCCGCCGTCACCTTCACCGTGTACGTGCCCGGCGGTGAGCCGAGTCCGTTGGCGTGCTGCGCGCCCCACACGAAGCGGTTCATGCCGGCATTCTTGGTCACGAGGTTGATCGTCGGCGCGACCAGCGTCGCACGGGCGCCACGGCCCGCCATCATGGCTTCGTCAGGGTCATCCTCACCGCCACCGCGACGGGCCGGCGCGGCCTGCGGAATCACGCCGCTCTTGTAACTGTTCACCACCTTGCCCGCCGCATCGAGAATGTCGATGCGCACGGTGTCGCCCGGCGCGCTGGCGAGGAAGTAGTCCACCGTCGGACCGAGCAGCGCCGGCGTGGTCGCCGTGCGATAGCCGTCACGCGTCTTGAACAGCGTGAACGACTCGCTCTGCGTGGCAGGGCCGATCTGCTGCAGCGCCGAGATGTTGTCCATGATCCACGCCGCGCGACCCTGCGTGGCGACCACGAGGTCCCCGCGATGCACGCGGATGTCGTTGATCGGGATCTGCGGCATGTTCAGGTTGAACGGCTGCCAGTGGCCACCGTTGTCGAACGAGATGTACAACCCGAACTCGGTGCCGGCGTACAGCAATCCTTCACGCACAGGGTCTTCGCGCACCACACGGGTGGGCGCATCGGCCGGAATGCCGTTCGTGCCGTCGGTCAGCAGCTTCCACGTCTTGCCGTAGTCGTTCGTGAGATAGATGTACGGCTTGTAGTCGCCCAGCAGGTAGCGGTAGGTCGCGTAATAGGCCGATCCCTTGCGATGCGGCGAGGCGTCGATCCACGCCACACGGCCGCCGTCCTCGAGTCCCTTCGGGGTCACACGCGCCCACGTCTTGCCGTCGTCGCGCGTCACGGAGAACGGACCGTCGTTCGAGCCGGTCCAGATCACGCCCTTCTCGAGCGACGATTCCGTAATCGCGTACAGCGTGCTGTAGAACTCTTCTCCGGTCACGTCACGCGTGATCGGCTCACCACTGCCGCCCTGACAGCACTTCGGGAACCACGTGAGATCGGGGGAAATCTTCTCCCACGTCGCGCCGTTGTTGCGCGTGCGGTGCAAATACTGCGAACCGTAGTACAGCACCTTCGGATCGTGCGGAGACAACGCCATCGGCGTCGTGCGCTGCATGCGATACATCAGATCGCCGCCATCATTGCCATACAGCGACTGCGCACCGATCCAGTAGTTCTTCGTCACGCCCGCTTCCAGGTTCATGACCGCATACTGCCCCTTGCAGTTGCCATGCACGAGGTTCTTGTCGCCCGGGTGCGGGATAATCGGCCCCGTCTCACAGCCCGGGCCCGTACGCACCGTGCCCATGTTGAACACATCATTGTTGCTCGGCACGATGTACGTGCTGTTGTCCTGCTGCGCCATGTACAGCTTGTACGGGAACGCATTGTCCAACCACACGCCGTAGAACTCGGCCGTCGGCTGGATGTCCTGCGAGCTCCACGTCTTGCCGCCGTCGAACGACACGTTGGCGCCGCCGTCGTTCGACTGCACCATCGTGTTGCTGTTGGTGGGATTGATCCAGATATCGTGATTGTCACCGTGCGGCGTGCGGAACGGCGCCACCGTCTTGCCGCCGTCGGTGCTCTTGTAGAACGTCTCGGCGCCACCGAACACCACATCGGCGTTCGACGGATCAGCGCCCAGTGACGTGTAGTAGAACGGACGCGTGATGAGCCCCGGCGTGCTGTTCATGAGGGCCCAGCTCGCACCAGCATCATCGGAGCGATACAGACCACCGCCCGGCATCGCTTCCACGAGCGCATAGATCCGGTTCGGGTTGGCCGCCGTGACCGCCAGGTTGCCCTTGCCGGTAATCTGATTCGGCAGGCCGCCCACCATCTTGGTGAAGCTGTCGCCGCCGTTCGTGCTCTTGTAGAAGCCGCCTTCACGCGAGCCCGAAATGATCGACCACGGCTTGCGCTCGATGCGATTCATCCACGCGTACACCACGCTCGGATTGCCGGGCTGCAGCTCGACATCCATCGCGCCCGTGCTGTCGCTCACGTACAGCGTCTTCTTCCACGACTTGCCGCCGTCGGTGGTCTTGAAGATGCCGCGCTCGTTGTTCGGCTTGAAGATGTCGCCGTACGCCGCCACCCACACGATGTCCGGATTGGTCGGGTGAATACGCACCGCGCCGATCTGCCCGGCGTTGTACAGGCCGGCGAACTGCCACGTGGCTCCGTTATCGACGCTCTTGTACACGCCGCGGCCGGTGGACACGTTGCTGCGCACGCCGTCCGAGCCCGTGCCAACGTAAATGATATTCGGGTTCGACTCCGCTACCGCGATCGAACCAGTCGAGCCGAGCGGGATTTTGTTGTCGGTTATGAAATCCCACGATTCACCGCCGTTCGTGGTGCGCATCACGCCGCCACTGGCAACGCCGGCGTAGAACGTCTTCGGCTGCGACGGCACGCCGGTCACCGAGGTGACGCGGCCACCGCGCGAGTGGCCCACGAGGCGGTAGCTGAGTCCCTTGAACAGGGCGGGGTCGGCCGACGCCATCATCGGCGTCGAGGAGACCTTGGCGGTAGCCCGGGCCGGCGCGGCGGTCGGCTTGACCTGGGCTCCAACGGAGAGCCCCAACGGAAGCGCGGCGCAGATGGCCGAAATGGAGAAAACGAGTGTACGGCGAATCATCTCAGGGAGCGTGAGGAGGGACGGAACAAAAGGCTTTGGAAAAGCTACGCCCGGCAGCGGCAGACGTTGAGGGGGAACACGGAGCAACACGGGTGATCATGGAGGATCACGTGGGACGAAGGACCTGTCCGGCCCCGGTCGACGGCCGCCCCCCGTCGCGCACGGCGATCGCGCCGTTCACCACGACCGCGACGATGCCAACCGGGTACTGGAACGGATTGGCAAAGGTGGCGGTATCGGCCGCGCGGGCGGTATCGAACACCACCACATCGCCGGCCATGCCGGTGGCGAGCGTCCCACGATCGGCCAGGTGCACGCGGGCCGCGGGCACCGACGTCATCTTGGCGATCGCACTGGCCAGCGACAGCGCCTTCCGCTCTCGCACGTACCGGCCGAGGACCCGGGGAAACGTGCCGGCGCCGCGCGGATGCGGGCTGCCGCGTCGGGTCGGTCCATCAATCGCGAAGGCGCCGCCATCGGAGCAGACCATGCTGAACTCGTGCGCCAGCAGCCGATCGATCGTGTCCTCGCTCATGGCGAAGCCCAGCATGCCCACGTCGCCGCGGTTGCGCTCGAGCAGCCCGACCGCGGCCACATACGGATCGAGCGACTTGGCCGCCGCGTAGGCGCCCAGACGCTTGCCTTCCGCGTCGCGGTCCACCGCTTCGGCCACCCGGGAGATCTGCACGTTGTTCCAGCCGCCGATGAGCTCCACCTTGGCCAGCGCCTCGGTGCGAATGCGCGGGGCGACGGTGGCGTCTTTCAGGCGCGACAGGAACGCGTGGGTCCCGCCGTCGCGACTCCATACCGGAAACAGATTCGTGAGCCCGGTGGAATAGGCCTCATACGGGTACACGTCGAACTGCACGTCCACGCCGGCCGCGCGCGCCGTCGCGATGCGCGCCAGGGCCGTGTCCAGCTTCGGCCAGTTGCGCGTGCCCTGCATTTTCAGGTGCGAGAGCTGCAGCGGGCACCCGGCCCCGCGCGCCACGGCAATCGACTCGTCGATCGAATCGAGCACGCGGTCGTCTTCATTCCGCATATGCGTGGCGTACGGCAACCGCTTCGCCGCCAACGGGCGACAGAGCGCGATCAACTCCTCGGGACTCGCAAACGCGCCCGGCGTGTATTCGAGTCCGGTCGAGGCGCCGCAGGCCCCGGCCGCCACGGCCTGCTCCACCATGCGCACCATCCGCTGCAGCTCAGCGGCGGTCGCCGGCCGGTCGTCATCGCCGACCACGGCACCGCGCACGCTACCCAGACCGATCATCGCCGCCACATTCACCGCCGGTCGCGCCGCCTCGAGCGCCGTGGCCCACGCCGTAAAGCTGCGCGCCCCGTCGCCCTGAAATCGCGAGCTCCCATCGGCGCCCGCCACAATGGTAGTGATCCCCTGACGCACCACCGACTCGGCACGCGGATCCTCCAGCAACGACCCGTCACCATGCGAGTGAATGTCCACGAAGCCCGGTGCCACCGCGAGTCCGCGGGCATCGATCTCTTCGTCACCAGCGCCCACGATACGCGGCGCGATCTCCGCGATACGTCCCGCCCGGATCGCGAGGTCGGCCACGCGCGGTTCACCACCACGGCCGTCGTAGATGGTGCCGCCGCGAATCACCAGATCGTGCGCCGGGCGTCCCGGACGCACGTTCATACCGAAGCGAGCCTCCGAGCCGGCAACGGCCGCGACGACGCCGGCGGCCTGCAGGAATTCGCGCCGTGTGCTCAGGCCGTCGCTCAGGCCGTCACTCATCGTGTGGCTCCCGCACCGAGAACCACACGGCCCGGCTTGGCACCCGTGTGCTCCCCGTCTTTCAGTACCTGCACCCCGTTCACGAATACATGCCGCATGCCGCTCGCGTACTGATGCGGCTGTGCGAACGTCGCGTTGTCACGAATGGTGGCCGGGTCGAACAACACCACATCGGCGAAGTATCCGGGCTTGAGCATCCCGCGGCGCGCGAGTCGCAGATTGCCGGCCGGCAGCGACGACATGCGTCGCACCGCCTCCTGCAGCGTCAGCACCTGTTCGTCCCGGGTGTACTTGCCCAGGATTCGCGCGAAGCTCCCGTAGGCGCGCGGATGCGGACTGCTTTTTAGGAACTTGCCTTCCGACGCCAGTGAACCGGCATCAGAGCCGATGCTGACCCACGGCTTCCTCAGTTCCTTCACGATGTTGTCTTCGTCGATGATGAAATAGATCGTGCCCACGCGCGTGCCATCCTTCACCACCAGGTCCATCGCCGTTTCCTCCGGCGTGGTTTTCCGCATCGCGGCAACGGCCGCCAGGGTCATGCCGGTGTACTGCTTCAAGGAATCGGCCTTGAAGCCGGACAGCACCACACGCTCCGGCGAGCCGGCCGCCAGCAGCAAGCTTTCCCATTGGTCGGTCGGCGTGCGCATCTCCTGCGCCACTTTCTTACGGGTGGCGGGATCCTGCAGGCGCTTCGCCCACGCCGCATAGCCGCCCTCCTGCACCCACGGCGGCATCGCCGCGTCGAGCCCAGTGGCCCCCGCCGTGTAGGGATAAATGTCGGCCGTGATCTCGAGCCCTTCGGCGCGAGCCGCTTCAATGCGTGCGAGCACTTTCTCCATCTTCGGCCAGTTGCGCTCACCCGCCGCCTTCAAGTGATAGATCTCGGCGCGCACACCCGCCTCGCGCGCAATCGTGATCAACTCCTCGACAGCGTCTTCCAGGCGCGCCCCTTCGCTACGCAAGTGCGAGATGTACATGCCGCCGAAGGGCGCGGCCGCTTTCATGAGCGCCACCAGCTCCGGTGTCTTTGCATAGAACGCCGGCGCATAGATCAAGCTCGAGCCCACCCCCAGCGCCCCCTCTTCCATCGCGGTGCGTACCTCGGCCTGCATTGCCTCGAGCTCAGTGGCGGTCGGCGCGCGATCATCCCAGCCCACATGATTGATCCGCACCGTCGTCGCGCCAATGAATGACGCGATGTTCGTGCTGATCCCTTTCTTCACGAGCGAGTCCTGATACCCGCGCAGCGTGCGCCACGGGATCGGAAAGGTGATGTCCCCCTGCTGCGACAACATGTCCGCGCGTAGGGTATCCGACAGCGGCCCCATCGAGTCGCCCTCGCCCATGACCTCCAACGTCACGCCCTGTCGAATGTCGCTCTGACTGCGCCCGTCTTCGATGAGCGACTCGGTCGCCCAGCTCAACATGTTGATGAAACCGGGAGCGACGGCAAGTCCTTCGGCCTGTACCTCCAGGCGCCCAGTCCCGCTAACCCGACCGATCACCACGATGGAGTCACCGCTGATCGCCACGTCACCGAATACCGGCGCGTTGCCGGAGCCGTCGTACACCGTGCCGCCGCGGATCACGACATCGTACGCGGGCGGTACGGTACAGGCCGCTGCGGGCAGCAGCAGCACCGCCAGCCGGCGGACAAAGCGGGAGGGAATGACGCGATTCATACCGTGGGCACTGGAAGGAGAGATACGGGTCGCTCAGCACGCACCGACCGGAAGAGGTTACGGCCTGTCGACGCATACCGGAACCTTTCAGCGGGTCGAAGTGTTTTCCTCCCTTGGCTTTCATAGACGCAGTCTATGATTTTACGGCGCTTCAATTTCTGACGCACTAGGCGACGATTCGTCCGAACACTCGCTCCAGTACTCTCTCGTATGATGGTGATGGGAACGCAATCGACAGCCTCTCCGAACGCGGCGGACACGATGCCGCCCTCGATGGTCCCCGGCGGGCTTTTCGCGACGTGGCGCGACGACGTCCCCGCGGGCGTTGTCGTATTTCTGGTCGCGCTACCGCTGTGCCTCGGTATCGCCGTCGCCTCTGGCGCACCGCTCATCTCCGGAATCATCGCCGGCGTGGTCGGTGGCCTCGTGGTCGGTGCCTTGTCGGGATCGCCCGTGATGGTGAGCGGTCCGGCCGCTGGCCTCACCCCGGTCGTGTTGCTGGGCATTCAGCAGGTTGGCGGCTTCGAGCGACTGCTGCCTGCCGTCGTACTCGCCGGCATTCTCCAACTACTGCTCAGCGGTGTCCGCGCCGGCGATGTGGCCTACTACGTCCCTTCGTCAGTCCTCAAAGGCATGCTGGCGGGCATAGGCCTGACGCTGATTCTCAAACAGCTGCCGCATGCGCTCGGCTATGACGGCGACTACGAAGGCGATATGTCGTTCGTCGAGTCGTCGGGCTCGACCACGATTGGCTCGCTGGCCGACGCGTTGCAGCAAATCCAGCCGGGCGCCGTCATGGCCGCGCTGCTCGGTGTCGGCGTGATGCTGTGGTGGCCGCGCTCCCCGTTCGCGCGCGTGAAGCTGTTGCCGGCACCGATGGTCGCCGTGGGTGTCGGCGTCGCGCTCAACGAGGCGCTGCGGATCGCACTCCCTGACCTCGCGATCCGCGGTACCCATCTGGTCTCACTGCCCGCGATTTCCAACGGCGATTGGCTGCGGCAGTTGGCGCTTCCCGATTGGAGTGCGCTCTCGAGTCCGACCGTCTGGGAGCTCGCGCTCATTATCGGCCTCGTGGCCAGCCTTGAGTCGCTGCTCAGCCTCGAAGCAACGAACAAGCTCGATCCGCAGCGTCGCGATGCGCCGGTGAATCGCGAGCTGTTCGCGCAAGGTGTCGGCAATGTGCTGGCCGGCCTGCTCGGCGGATTGCCCATCACCGGCGTCATCATTCGCAGCTCGACCAACGTGGACGCCGGTGCGCAGTCGCGGCTCTCCGCGATGGTGCACGCCGTACTGATGCTGCTCGCCGTGCTCACGCTCGGCGTCCTGTTGAATCGCACGCCGCTCGCCGCGATCGCCTCGGTGCTGCTGGTCACGGGCTTTCGCCTCACCGCCCCCGCGCTCTGGCGCACGGCGTGGCGGCTTGGGTATAGCCACTTTATCCCATTCGGGATCACGGTCCTGGCGATCGTCTTTACCGACGTGTTGCGCGGTATCGGCGTGGGCCTCGTGATCGGCCTCGCGTTCATCGTCGTAGAGCACCTGCGCAGCCCGGTGCTGTCGCGCCTGAGTCCTCCGGGCGCGGTCCTCACACGCTACGGCCTGCCCGAGCAGGTCACGTTCCTCAGTAAAGCCAGCATCGCCCGCGCGCTGAACGCCCTGCCCGCGGGCACGCGCGTCGAAATCGACGGTCGCCGTACCACGCGCTTCGACTACGATGCGCTCGAAGTCCTGCTGCTGTTCCGGGAAACGGCCAAGGCGCGCAACATCGATTATCGGCTCGTTGGCGTTCCCGAAGCCGAGCTGACACCAGCACACGTTCGCTCCATTTCCTGACGCTCCCGAGATCTCTCCTATGCAAGAATTCCGTCGCCTCATCGAAGGCAATCGCGAGTGGGCCGCCAAAGTCAAAGCCAGCGACCCTGACTTTTTCAGCGAAAGTGCACAGCGTCAGGAACCGCTGTTCCTCTACATCGGCTGCTCCGATAGTCGCGTACCCGCCAACTCCGTCACTGGCACCAAGCCGGGCGAGCTGTTCGTGCATCGCAACATCGCGAATCTGGTCATGCCGAGTGACATCAATGCGATGAGTGTGCTGCAATACGCGGTCGAGGTGCTCGACGTGAAGCACGTCATCGTCACCGGCCACTATGGTTGCGGTGGCGTGAAGGCGGCCATGTCCGACCAGCAGCACGGGCTGGTCGATCATTGGCTCGGCCCTATCCGCAACGTGCTGCGCTGGAACAAAGTTGAGCTGGACGCGATCGCCGACCCGCAGGCCCGCTTCGACCGACTGGTTGAACTGAACGTGCTCGAGCAGCTCTATCATCTGTCCGAAACGCCGATCATACAACAGGCCTGGGCGCGCGGACGGCGCCCGCTGCTGCATGGCCTTGTCTACGACCTCAAGGACGGCCTGCTCCGCGAGATCGCGACCGGGATCGACTCGCAGGATGCCGCCGACCACCTCGCTGACCGCCGCCTCTCGGGTGTCGCCGCCGGCCCACCACCACTGGGGCGCGTGGCCTCGCCGATCCTGGCCGGCGAAGGCCTGGCCGACGAAATTGCGATCCGGGTGCTGGCCCGGATGGCCGAGGCCTCGGAAAAGCGCCCTCCCTCCCGCTAACTTGCGAGATGGCCAAGTCCCCTACTCCCTATCGCGCACTGACACCCGAGCGTCGCCTGTCGCTCGTCATGTCCGCCCTCGCCAAGCACAAGGGCGCGCGCACCCTGTACTCGCAGCGACTCGCCGCCAAGGGCGGCGGCTTCCGCGCCGCCACGCTGATCTCGTGGCCTGTTGAGAAGCTCGCCCGCGAATTCGTGCGTCTCCAAGCGCAGACGCCGCAGGACGAACTGGAACTGCTGCAGCTGCTCTATGTCGATCTCGAGCCGCAGATCCAGATCACCTTCCTCGATGTCGCGGGCGTGAAGCACGACGCCGGCGCCATTCCCGAGGAACTCGAGCTCCCGTACGCCGATGCCGACGCCGTCGCGCGCGGCGTGGCGGCCGTGCTCACGCAACATGGCGACGACGGGCGACACTACCTGCGCACCCTCGTGATGTACAACCTGGCATCGTGGCCGGGGCTCGATACCGCGTTGG
>CAMBRJ010000080.1 GCA_945870175.1 Gemmatimonas phototrophica | reverse complement strand
CGCACTGGCGGCGCCGGCACCCCGGTCATGTGCGGGGAACCCTAATTAGCTTTGGCGTTCATGACCAGTCCGGAGCTCCACCTTCTCTCCATCCCCTGCGCCTGGCTCGTCGCGCACGGGAGCTCCTGCGCAGAGCTCTTCGGCTTCATCACGGGGGTGCTCAACGTGTGGCTCATCACGCGTGAGCACATCTGGAGCTGGCCGCTGGGCGTGCTCAACGCCGGGTTCTACATCGTCGTGGTCGCCCGCACCGGCCTCTACTCCGACACCGGGCTGCAAGCGGTCTATCTGGTGTTGTCGTTGTACGGATGGTGGCATTGGCTACGCGGTGGACCGGGCCATGACGCGGTGGTCGTCACGCGCACGCCGCGTCGCACCGCCGCCCTCATGGCGGTCATTGCGCTCGTGTCGTGGCTCACCCTGGCCACCATCACGCGCCGGATGCCCGGGGCGGCACTGCCGTGGCTCGACGCCGCGCTGGTGTCGATCAGTCTCGTGGCGCAGTACATGATGACGCGCAAACTTCTCGAGAACTGGTTACTCTGGATCGCCGTCGACGTGGTCTACATTGGTCTGTTCATTAACCGGCAGCTCCCGCTCACGGCGATTCTGTATGCCGTGTTTCTGGTGCTCGCCATCATCGGCTACGTGCAATGGCATCGATCGGCGGCGCGGACACAGCTCACCAGCTGACCCGTATCGTCCTCACGGGCTCGGAGTCGGTCGGAAAAACCACGCTCGGCCTGCAGTTGGCCGCGCGCTACGGCCTCACGTGTGTGCCGGAGTTCGTGCGCGACTATGCCGCCGCCAAGGGCGCGCCGCTCGACGCCCGCGACCATGGCGCCATCGCCAACGGGCAAATGGCGCTGGAAGACACGCACATTGCCGCCGCCATCGCCCGCGGTGACACGATGCTGCTGCAGGATACCGACCTGATCAGCACCGTCGTCTACTGCCATCACTACTTCGGCCGCTGCCCCGAATTCATCGAGCAGGCGGCGATCGCGCGCCGCGCCGCGCACTACCTGCTGCTCGAGATCGACGTACCCTGGATCGCTGACGGCATGCGCGACCGCGAAGCGCGTCGCGACGAAGTGCACGCCCTGTTTCGCCAAACGCTGGCGCGTTTCGACGCGCCGGTTACCGTTGTGCAGGGCCCGTGGGAGCAACGACTCGCCACAGCCACCGCACTGATCGACGCCGTGTAACCCGCCGATCTTCTTCAACAGGACACACCACCATGGCTGACAAGACCCAGAACTTCGCCAATCACGCGCGGTTCATGCCCATGTTCCATTTCTTCGCCGCTCCGCTCTCGATGATCTTCCTGATCTGGAGTGCGTGGCGGGCGATGACGATCCGAGATGTCGAGACGCATTACCTGCTGGTTGGTGCGCTGGCGCTATTCGGGGCGGTCACGATATCGCGGCTGTCGCCGATTCGCGCGCAGGATCGCCTGATCCGCCTCGAGGAGCAGCTGCGCTATGCCCGCCTGCTGCCGGCCGATCTGGCCGCACGGGCACAGGCCGCGTTTTCGCCGCACCACTACATCGCGCTGCGCTTCGCCAGCGACGCCGAGCTGGCCACGATGGTCGAGATGGTGGTGAAGAATCCGGCGCTCACAGGCAAGGAGATCAAGAGTCAGATCAAAACCTGGCGTCCTGACCACTTCCGCGTGTGAGTGTGCGTTGGTGTCGCGTGCGGACGTCTACACGCGCGACACCAACACTTCCACCGGTAGCCCACCGTTCGCCGTGCGCAGCACGGCGTCAAACGTGAGCCGCGTCTGCGCCGCCAACGCGCGATCGGGCACCAGCATGCCGAGTTGCCATCCGCGGCCGCCGGCGCGGACCACATCGCCCAGCCGCGCGTACAGCGATCGCAGATCGGCACTATCGCTGATTCGCAGGCCATACGGCGGGTTGGTCAACACCAATCCGCCCGAGCCGATCGATTCCAGCGACGTATCCGACAGCGGCCCCTGCTCGATCACGAGATCCTGTAGCACGCCCGCGCGCTCCGCGT
Organism: Gemmatimonas phototrophica; assembly: GCA_945870175.1. Classification (GTDB taxonomy): domain Bacteria; phylum Gemmatimonadota; class Gemmatimonadetes; order Gemmatimonadales; family Gemmatimonadaceae; genus Gemmatimonas; species Gemmatimonas phototrophica_A. Next base: position 7,231 of record CAMBRJ010000080.1, on the reverse strand, counting down.
TGGCCACGGCGGCCTTGCACGCGCCGGCATCGCGGTCACGCATCACGATCGGCCCGCCCAGCGACGGCAGCTGCTCCGCCCTCGCCGTCGCGCGCACCTGCTCGTGCATCGGCGCATCGGCCCCGGGCCACAGCTCCATCGCGAACTCGCGCCCCAGCCCCGGCGCCATACGACGCACGCGCAGCGCCGCTTCGATGCCGATGGTACCCGATCCGCAGAACGGGTCCACCAGCGGCACCTCGCCGTTCCAGTCACAGGCCGCGAGCATCGCCGCCGCCAGCGTCTCACGCAGCGGCGCCTTCGCGATGGCCTGGCGCCAGCCTCGTCGGTGCAGCAGCGCCCCCGAGCTATCCGCGCTGATCGTGCATCGGTCGTGATCGAAGCGCACCACGATCAACTGCGTGTTGCCGTCGTCGTCCTCCTCGTCGTCCTTGGCCCGACCGAGCGCCTGCGAGCCCGTGATGCTGTTCGTGATCCCGCGCGCCACCCGCTCGGCCACCGCATCCGAGTGATACAACCGCGACTTCCGACAGGTCACGCGCAACCGCACGGCCGCGCCGGGCGAGAGCACGCGGTGCCACGGCACACGCATCGCCATCTTCTCGAGCGTCGCGAAATCGCGGGCCTCGAACTCGGCCAGACGCACGAGTACGCGGCTGGCCAGTCGCGACCACAGGTTTACCGTGAACAGCTGTTCGGCGGTGGCGTTGAACGACACGCCGGCAGGGCTGACGTCGCGCGGCGTAATGCCCAGCGCGACGCACTCGGCGGCGATCAGCGGAGCGAGGCCAGGAGCGGCGATCGCAAACGCATCAAAACCCGCCGGAGCAACCGGGGACCGGTCCTTCGCCTCCCGCATCGATGACATGCTCAACCTCTCGGTGACCCCAACGGTGTCCGCGGCCCCCGCTTGCGCAGGATCAGGCGCAGGGCAAACAGGACGGCAAAAACCGCGGCATAGATCATCGGCTCGGCGAGATCCTTCTTGACTGCCCAGAGGAAGTGCACGCAGCCGGCGACCGCCGACACGTACACTAACCGGTGCAGCTGATTCCACCGCTTGCCGCCCAGTCGCCGAATGGACGCCTTGGTCGACGTCACGGCGAGCGGGATCATGAGCACGAACGCCAGCATCCCCAGCGTGATGTAGATACGCTTGAGAATGTCCTCGGCGATCGCCGGCCAGTCAAAGAACTGGTCGAGCACGGTGTAGACGCTGAGGTGCCCGATCGCCCAGAAGAACGTGGCGAGTCCAAGAAAACGTCGCTGGACCAACAGCCAGCCCCAGCCCGTGAGTCGCATGAGCGGCGTGATCGCCAGCGACCCGGCGAGGAAGCGAAGCGTCCATTTACCAGAGGCGTGTTCAAGCGCTTCGATTGGTTCGGCGCCTAACTGATCCAGCAGCAACTGCGCCACGAGCACGATGGCGGGCACGATGACCAGCAGCCAGAGGGCAGGCCGAAGCAGGCGCCGAATCGGCGATTCGGCGCGCACGAGCATCGACCGCATGGCAGGGCTCAGTAGTACTTCCGCAGATCCATGCCGCTGTACATCGACGCGACCTGCGCAGCGTAGCCGTTGAACGGCAGCGTTGGGATCTTGATGAACTGCCCGATCCGACGCTCCTTGGCTTGGCTCCACCGCGGATGATCGACCATCGGATTCACGTTGGCGTAGAAGCCGTACTCACTGGGGTTGGCGTCATTCCAGGTCGTGTTGGGCATTTTGTCCGTGAACTTGATCTTCACAATGGCCTTGATGCCCTTGAAGCCGTACTTCCACGGCACCACGAGCTTGAGGGGCGCCCCGTTCTGATTCGGCAGCGCCTTGCCGTACATGCCCGTGGCCAACAGCGCCAGCGGATTGTTGGCCTCGTCGAGACGCAGCGCCTCTTTGTACGGCCACGGCAGCACGGCCCGGGCCTGACCGGGCATCCGACGCGGATCGAACAGCGTGGTGAACTCCACGAACTTGGCACCGGGCAGCGGTTCGCACCGGGCCACGACGTCCTTGAGCTGCACCCCCTGCCACGGGATCACCATCGACCACGCTTCCACGCAGCGATGGCGGTAGACCCGGTCCTGTACCGGCAGCTTGCCCACGAGTTCGTCGAACGAGTACGGGCGGGGCTTCTTGACCAGCCCCTCGACGTTCACGGTCCACGGCATCGGCTTGAAGTCCTTCGCCTGATCCTTCGGCTCCTCCTTACCGGTTCCGAACTCGTAGTAGTTGTTGTAGCTGGTCGCGTCTTCCTCGGGCGTCAGCTTGTCGTCCGGCTGCAGCCCCGGGAAGGCGCCCGCCGTACCGCTATCGAATCGCATGGCCTCGAGCGCCGAGGGCGCCACCAGTCCGCCTAGCGCCAGCGCCCCGGCCGTGCCGATGAAGGCTCGGCGGTTCTGGTAGACAGTTTCCGGCGTGATGTCGGAAGACTGGATGTCGTCGGGACGGCGAATCAGCATGGGCGTCGGTGTCGGAGTAGAGGGTGCATACATTCTAGCGGCGAGCACGCTGTTCGGTTCCCGAAATGTACCTCCGGATGATGCCTGGTCCGGTCCCTTCCTGCGATTCGTCCCCATGCGATATACCACGCTCGGCTCCACCGGGATCTCCGTCTCCCGCCTCTGCCTCGGCTGCATGAGCTACGGCACCCCCAGCTGGCGCCCTTGGGTGCTCAGCGAGGAGGACGCCCGCCCGTTCTTCCGGCGTGCCATCGAAGCCGGCATCAACTTCTTCGATACGGCCGACATGTACGCCCTCGGCATGAGCGAGGAGGTCACGGGGCGTGCGCTGCGGGAGTACGGGCGCATGGACGAGATCGTGCTGGCCACCAAGGTCTACCAGCCCATGGCCCCGGGCCCGAACATGCGCGGGCTCTCTCGCAAGCACATCGTACAAGGGTGCGAGGCCAGCCTCCGGCGCCTGGGCGTGGACACGATCGATCTGTATCAGATCCATCGCTTCGATGCGCACACGCCGATCGAGGAGACGCTCGCCGCGCTCGACCACCTCGTGCAGTCGGGCAAGGTGCGCTACATCGGCGCGAGTTCCGGTTGGGCATGGCAGTTCGCGCGCGCCCTCGGCACGTCAGAGCTACACGGCTGGTCGCGCTTCGTGAGCATGCAGAATCACTACAACCTCCTCTACCGCGAGGAGGAGCGTGAGATGATTCCGCTGTGCGAATCGGAAAAGATCGCCGTCCTCCCGTGGTCGCCGCTCGCCCGCGGCCTGCTGGCCGGCACGCGCTCCGCGCTCGACGATCGCACGTCCACCACGCGCGCCGCGCACGATGCCTACGCGGTGGGGCTGTACGAAGGCGAGAAGGATTGGGAGATCGTAGACGCCACGCGCACGATTGCCGCCGAACGCGGCGTGCCGATGGCGCAGATCGCCTTGGCATGGCTGTTGTCGAAGCCCGCCGTCACGGCCCCGATCATCGGCGCCACCAAGATGTATCAGCTCGACGAAGCGATCGGGGCCGTCGACATCGTGCTGTCAGCCGACGAGATCACGCGACTCGAAGCGTCGTATCGCCCGCACGCGGTGAAGGGGCACGAGTAGGCTCAATCCAGCGTCTTGGAGAACCGCCGCACGGTTCAAGGGGTCTTCAACGACTCTGCCCCCTTGAACCTTGCCGTTTAACGTTCCCGGTGGCCGCTTCTGATGGTGCCCCGCGCCCTGCGTCCGCAGTGTGCGCCGGTGCCCCTTGCATCCCATCTCGTCCATGTCACTGCGTAAACTCGCGTTTCTGTCGCTCTTTCTCGTCGTGGCGTGTGATCAGTCCGTCACCGACGTGCCGAACGATGAGGCCATCGCCTGGCCCACCGACAACTTCTCTGCCGTCACGGGCCAGTCGCCGATCGACATCCCATCGAGCACCACGCTCAAGTTCCGGTCGGGTGACCCCGTCTTCGACTATCCGTTAGCCGTCGATCTCACGTCCGTTGCCAACACCGGCGAGTACCTGAAGGCGACCGCCGGCGGTGACGCCGGCATTGTGATCGGAGGAAAGCGCTATCGGCTCTCGCAGTTCCACTTTCATCGCGCCAGCGAGCACGCGGTGGACGGGGCATACGGCGCGATGGAAGTGCATCTCGTTCACATCGCCGGCGACGGCTCGATCGCGGTGATTGGCGTGCTGTTTCGGACCGGTGCGACCAATACGGCCATCGACGTCCTATGGAACGCGGTGCCGACGACGGCGCGCACGAGCCGCGCAGCGGCCGGCGCCTTCGATCTCCGTGGGCTGCTGCCGTCGTCCACATCACCGTACTACACCTACAGCGGATCGCTCACGACCGACCCGTTCTCCGACCGCCTGACGTGGATCGTTTTCAAGCCGACCCTGACGATGTCGGCGGCGCAGGTATCGCGGTACGCTGACCTGTTCAAGGAGCCCAACGTGCGCGCCCTGCAATCGCTCCGCGGCCGCGCGATCTACGAGCGCATCGGCGTCAGTCCGTGACCATGTAGTCCTCTGCGCGGCGGCCCGGACAGGAGTGGCCCGGGCCGCCTGCCCCGCCGATGACGAGGGCATGAGCAGGCTACTCAGGACCAGCAAGACACCAACAGCCCTGAGGGCGTCGCCACACATACCCTGCGCAAGATCCACTCCCGAGCGGCACTGACGAAGAACTCCGGCGGGGTGCCGGAGCCAGGGCGTTCCCACCTAATCCAGCGTCTTGGAGAACCGCCGCACCGACACGACCAGTAGCACGACTGCCGCGGCCGACAGCACGCCAAGTTGCGTCCACAGGTCGCGCATACCCACGCCTTTCAACAGCACGCCGCGCAGAATATCGAGGAACCACGTAAGCGGCAGCAGCGCGCCCACCCACTGCGCCGGCTCTGGCATGGCGGCGCGCGGGAAGATGTAACCCGACAGCAGGATGTTGGGCAGCATGAAAAAGAAGCTGAGCTGCATCGCCTGCACCTGACTCCGCGCCACGGTGGAGATGAGCAGCCCCACCCCGAGACTGGCCACGATGAACACCAGCGCCAGGGCGTAGAGCAGCGCGAGGCTGCCCATGATTGGGATGTCGAAAAAGATGACGCCCAGCGCGAGAATCACCGACATCTGCACATAGCCCACCAGCACGAACGGGATGAGCTTCCCCAGCATCAAACTCGTGCGACTGATCGGCGTAACGATGAGCTGCTCGAGCGTGCCGCGTTCGCGCTCCTTCACAATCGCCGTACTCGTGATCAGCGTCATCGTAATCGTGAGCAGAATGCCCACAATGCCCGGCACGATGAACGTCGCGCTCTTCTGCGCCGGGTTGTACCAGGGGCGCACACGGATCTCGACCGGCGGTCGAATCTTGTATTGCGTAGCCAGCAACTGCGCACCGCGCGCTTGGGCGGCCAACTGCGCGCCCGCGATCGCCGCGCCTGAACTCTGCGGATCGGCGGCGTCGATGAGCATCTGCGCCACGCCGGTGTGACCACCACGAATGTTGCGCTGATACTCGGGTGGAATCACCAGCGCCACGCGCGCTGCGCCACGCTCGATCCAGCGTTTCGCCGCCGCCCGATCGGGCACCGCGGCCACAACCGTGAAATTGTCGGTGTTGGCGAGCACTTGAATCAGCGCGCGACTCTCGCTGGTACGCGATTCATCCACCACCACCGTCGGCAATCGTCGCACGTCGGTTTGGATCGCGTAGCCGAACAGCAGCAACTGCATGGCCGGCAGCGCCGTCATCATGGCGAACGTGAGTCGATCGCGACGCAGCTGCAGGAACTCCTTCCACAGCATCGGCCACACCGTCCACCGTCGCACCCGCTCAGCGAACGCGCTCATGACCGCCTCGTCGTGGCAACACGACCAGCGGCCAGCGCCGCATCGGCTTCATCACGCTGCTGCAGCATCACGAACACGTCTTCCACCTTCTCGGCGTTGAACTGCTTCACGATCTCCGCCGGCGTACCGAGACCGATCAAGTGCCCGCGCGATAAAAACGCGAGCCGCTGACAGCGCTCGGCCTCGTCCATGTAGTGCGTGGTCACCAGAATCGTCGTGCCCTCGCGCGCCAGCTGATAAATCGTTTCCCAGAACGTCCGACGGGCCGCCGGATCGACGCCGGCCGTTGGCTCATCGAGAAACACGAGATCCGGGTGATGCGCCGTGGCGCACGCGAGCGCGAGCCGTTGTTTCCAGCCGCCGCTGAGCGTCCCCGCGCGCTGATGCAATCGCGAGCCGAGGCCCAACGATTCCACGTGATCAGCCAGTCGCTGCTCGCGGTCATGCCCCACCAGTCCGTACACCGACGAGTAGAAGCGGAGATTCTCCGCCACCGTGAGTTCATCGTACAACCCGTAGCGCTGCGACATATAGCCGATACGCCGACGCACGCCTTCCGTGTTCGTCTCCACATCGAGACCGGCCACTTCCGCCGTGCCACTCGTGGGCACCACCAGCCCGCACAGCATGCGAATCGTGGTCGTCTTTCCCGATCCGTTGGGCCCGAGCAAGCCGAACACCTCGCCGCGCGCGATCTCGAGATCGAGCCCGGCCACCGCCACCAGCTCGCCGTAGGCCTTCCGCAGGGCGCGCGTCCGCACGACCGCGTTGCCAACGGCGTTCCCAACGGCGTTCCCAACGGCGTTCACCAGCGCACTCACTTGGCAGGGCGTGGCAACAGCACCGAAATCGGCATGCCGGCGCGCAGTCGCTGCGTCGTGTCGGCGAACTCCACCTTCACGCCGAACAGCAGATCTGAACGCTCCTTATCGGTGAGCGCGACGCGGGGCGTGAACTCGGCCCGCGTGGCGATGGCAGCAATCCGTCCGCGAAACAGCGTGGAGTCTCCGTCGAGACGTGCCGACAGGGAATCGCCCGGATGCAGCGTGGGCAACACGAACTGTGACACATAAATGCGTGCCCACGGGCGCGACGGCTGCGCCACCGTGATCGCGCTCTGACCGGCTGCCATCACTTCGCCCGGCTCCACGTTACGGCTCGATACCACCCCCGCCACCGGCGCGATCAGCACCAGGTCATTCGCGGTGGCACGCCAGCCGTCGGCGGCCGCCTGTGCCCCACGCGCCTCGGCGGCGGCGGCCTGACGCCGCTCCGGGCGCGCCCCGTCCTGAATCAGCCGCAGCGCCTCGCGGGCGGCATCCCGACGGCCGGCCGTCACCCGCACCGAGGCCCGGACCGCATCGAGCGAGGCCCGACTCACGTCGCCCATGGCCGCGAGCGGCTCGAGTCGCCCAAGATCGGCCGCCGCCC
>CAMBRJ010000079.1 GCA_945870175.1 Gemmatimonas phototrophica | reverse complement strand
CCATCTCATGCGCGATGTCGAGAAAGGTGGTGGGTTCGTCGAGCACGAGTACCGGCGCCGCTTGCGCCAGCGCGCGCGCGATGCGCACCCGTTGCCACTCGCCGCCGGAGAGCGTGTCGGTTCGACGCCCGATGGCCTCGGCGATCCCCGCGCGAGCGACGGCGCTGTCGACCGCCGCGTGATCTTCGGCACTCATACCGCCGAACGCACTGCGGCGCGCGTGTCGGCCCAGCGCCACGAATTCCTCGACGCGCAGCGGGAGCACCGGCTCCTCGCGCTGCGGCACGATCGCGATCCGCCGCGCGACCTCCCGCGCATCGAGCGAGGCCACATCGACACCGCCCACCGTCACGCGACCGGATTGCAGCGCCACGCGGCGCAATAACGTGCGCACCAGCGTGCTCTTGCCGCTGCCGTTCGGCCCGACGACGGCCGTCATCTTCCCCGGCGCGGCGACGACCGATACGTGATCGAGCGCCAGTGTTGGGCGACCGGCGTAGCGTACGCTCACATTGTCGAACGTGAGGGGTGATCCCTGCTCTCGCGCGTGCGTCGCTCCGCTCATGCGGCTAACCGGCGGAGACGGAGCAGGAAAAACGGCACGCCGACCAGCGCGGTGACCGCACCAAGTGGCAGGTCGGCGGGAGCGCGCACCGTGCGCGCCAGCAAGTCGGCGGCAACGAGCAACACGGCGCCGTAGAGCGCACTCATGAGCAGCATCGGCCGATGTTGCCGCGCCCCGAGCGCGCGCGCGATGTTCGGCACGACCAAGCCGACGAAACCGATCAACCCGGCGGCCGCCACGGTTGCCGCGGCGAGCCACGATGCCACGAGAAACAGCTGACGCGACGCCCGGTCGACGTTGACGCCGAGTGCCGCCGCGGGTTCATCGCCGAGCGACAGGACATCGAGATCGCGCGCGCGCCAGACGAGGACACCGCCAAGCAGCAGGAGTGCACCGGCGCAGCGCGCGACGGCGGGCCACGTGGCATCGGCCGCCGATCCCATCATCCAGAAGAGGGCGCCCCGCAGGCGCTCGGGCGGCGCGTCCGCGAGCGCCACGAGAATCGCCGCGTTGGCGAAGGCTCCGACCACGACGCCGGCCATGAGCAGCAGCTTGGTATCCGCGCTGCCGCCGACGACGCGCGCGATGGCGGTAACCACGACCGTGGCGACGGCCGCTCCGGCAAAGGCGCAGGCCGTGACGAGCGCCGGTTGCCCCACGCCGAGCGCCATTGCGGTCACCGCCCCAACGGCCGCGCCGCCGGAGACGCCGAGCAGATACGGTTCCGCCAAGGGATTGCGCAGCGTGCCCTGCAGCGCGCCACCACTACTGGCGAGGCCAGCGCCGACCAGCGCGGCGAGCAGCACGCGTGGTGCCCGCAGGTCGCGCACGATCGCGATCGTGGACGGATCACCGATGCCGCGGAGCGCATCGACGATGTCACGCATCGCGATCGGCACGGCGCCGATGGAGAGTCCGAGCCCGATCACGACGACCAGCAACAGCGCACCGATGCCCCAGGCCAACCATGGCGAGGGAATCGCGTGCCGGGTGCCGTAAGGCGCTGAGTCGTTCACGGTAGCGAATCGCGCAGTGCGGGATGCAACGCGCGGGCGAGCTGCACGGCGGCCATGCCCAGCACCACCGATGGCCGACCAGTGACAGATGGATCCTGCACGATGAATCGGGTCTCACGCACCGCGCGGATCGCCTGCCACGAGGGATTGGCGGACAGCTTGGCCCCCCGTGAGGCACCGGTGATCACGAGGTCGGGATCACGCTTCGCGATTTCCTCGATCGAGACGGGCGGCGACGGCGCTTCCATGTCATGAAAGACATTCGCCGCGCCGGCGATCGTGAGGAGTTCGTCGATATAGCTCCCGCCACCGATCACGAGCAGCGGTGATTCCCAGGCCGGCCACCCGACGCGCGGTCGCGGCCGCGACGCGGTGAGGGAACGCACCCGATCGAGCGTGGACTGCACCGAGTCACTCACGATACGGGCGTTGGCCTCGGCGCCGAGAGCGCGCCCGAGTGCTGCGAGCAGGCGATGGAACTGCGCGATGCGATCGACGCGCAGGGCGATGGTGCGCACACCGGCGCGGGCCAAGGCGTCGGCGGCGGCGCGATTTTCGGCGGTCGCGTAGAGCACCACGAGCGTGGGGCGCGCCGCCAGCACGGCTTCGATGTTGGGGCGAATCCCATCGCCGAGTGCGGCGATGCGGCTGACCGCGTTCGGGTACGCATCCCAGCGCGAGCGACCAACGAGTAGCGAGTCGGCCCCGATGGTGAAAATCGCTTCAGTGGCGGCGGGATTGAGCGAGACGACACGTACGGCGAAGCGCGCGTCGGTGGGCAGCGGCGCACCGAAATCATCGGTATCCGCCACCGCCACGACCGAAACGGTGTCGCGCGTACTCGACGTACCGGTATCCGGACGCGAGCACGCCGCTGCGGCCAGGAATGGCAACAGGACCAGCAGCGCACGGCGCACCACTCGTGGGTGAGGATACAAAAAGGCGTCCTCTCCAACGAGAAGACGCCCGAGCACGCGTGCACGTCGTCTGGCAAGCAACGACGACACGTGGCGCGAGCCCCCCCTCGAGGGTCTTCGTCCGAGAATGAGCGCGGGTCGTCTCCTGGCTCCGGGTCGCTCCACTCGCCTTCCCGACCCGAGGGTCAGTGGCATCGTGAGTGTCGCTGCTGCCTCGCGAGTTGGCACTCGTGGGGCAGATCCCGTTACAGTGGCGGGGCCGCACCGGCATTAAACCGGTTTCCGTATCCTGCGCTCTGAAATCAGTTGTCCGCCGCGCCGAATGCGCGACGGGGAAAAGCTACGTTCGCATCCCCACGTCGGCAAGCGCCGCGCCGAGGGCGCCCTTCAGTTCGCGGCGACGGGTCTCGTAGGCCATCTGGACGGACTCCGACGGCTGCGCGATGCGGGCGTACGTTTCATCAAGCGCCGCAATCTCCTGGGCGAGTCGTTCGTGCATAGGCGCATGGGATTCGCGCGGGCGCAGCGTGGGCTCGACCGCGACACGATTGGCGGCACGACGCTGCATGGAGCGCATCAGCACGACCATCATGAGCAGGCCGATGGCGAGCAACAGTCCTGCGATATACAGATTGCGCGCGGGTGCCCCCGACGAGGGCAGCTCGATGATGAGTTCCGCATTCGACTGGACGTCCTGCGACAGGAACCGCCGGAAGTTGCGTCCCTCGAGCGTGACGGGATCGACGTTGGCGAATCCTTTGCCGGTGACGAAGCCTTCCGGCTCCTCGAGCAGCACTTCGAACACGACCGCGCCACCCTCGGCCCGCATGGAGAGCGGGAAGCTGCTGATGGGCACCTTGTACGAGAACGCCACCTGCTTGATACCCGGCGCGATCGGCGCATAGACGGACACGCGACCGGGGCCCGCGACAAACGCGTCTGGTGAGATTTCCCCTTCGTTCGCACGCACATCGAGGGCCGATGCCGGAATGGAGATACTCCACGTGGGCATTGGCGAGGTGGTATCGGTTGCCACGAGCGTGCGCAAGCTGTCGTTGGACAGTTCGAACACCTCGATGACCGTACGGAACTGGGTGGTATCGGCCTTCCCGATGATCAAGTGCCGACCCTTGACCGTGAGCTGAAAGCGTACCGACGTGGTGTCGAAGACCGTGATCTCGGCATCATCACCTCGAGCGTCGAGGTTCTTGAGCGGCGGCGTGAAATAGGCGATGCCGCCCCACGTCGTCGATGCGAAGTACACCCCGTCGGCCGTGCCAAAGGGCGTCCACCGAAAGCGATAGTGTCCCTGCCCGTCGGAGCGAATGGAATCGATTGGGCCGGCGGTGTCCTTGCCGACGCGATGCAACGTGACCCAGGTCCCGACGGCGGGCCCCATACCAGTGGAGTCCGCGTTGACACGGACGGGGCGACGCACGCGACCGTCAACGGAGCGCGGCTGCGCGTGGAGGGCGGAGGCGGACACGCTCACAGACACGGAGGCGACGACGAGCGGCAGCGCGAGAAATCGGAGAAACGACGGAAGTCGGGACACGCGTTGGACGATCGGGTTGGAGAGCAGAGACGTCACGGTGAGAACTTGCCGAAATCTTCCGGCCGCAGATTCTCGAGATATGCCTTGAGTTGTTCGGCCGTCAATTCGCTGTCGGACGGGTCGAGGGAGCCCTCTTTCCCCTCGGCCTCCGCCGTGTCGTCGAGCGTGGTGAGCAGCGAGGATGGCGCAAAGATCGGCGCATCGAGTCGCAGCGCAATGGCGATGCTGTCGGACGGACGGGCATCGACTTCGACGACGCCGGTCGGGCCTTCGATCTGCATCTCCGCGTAGTAGGTGCTCTTCTGCACGCGGGTGATGGAGACGCGGCGCAGGGTGCCACCGAGTCCGATGATCAGGGCTTTGCAGAGATCGTGGGTGATCGGCCGTTCGCGCTTCACCTGATTCATCTGCATCGCGATCGATTCCGCTTCCGGCTGCCCGATCCAGATGGGCAAGAGGCGCCGCCCACCCCGCTCGCGGAGCACGACGACATAGGAATTGGTCGCACTATCGAGCCCGAGCCGGGCCACCGTGACTTCGACCATCATCGTTGCTCCTCGTGCAAGCGACCGCGGGGACGACCCACCGTCCGCGTGACACACCGCTCCGCACGCGTGGTACGGAGCGGTGCGCCGCGGCGGATCACCGAATCGCGCGCTTGAGCGCCGCGACGCGGTCGGTCCGTTCCCACGTAAACGTGGTCCGAGCAGAACGGCCGCGGCCGATGGTTTCCGGACGGCGACCGAAGTGCCCGTAGGCAGCCGTGGCCTGATAGATCGGCTTGCGCAGATCCAGATCGCGCGTGATGCCGCGCGGCGTGAGATCGAACACCGCATTCACCGCCGCTTCGATAGCGCGATCGGAGACCACGCCGGTGCCGAACGTCTGGACATACACCGAGACCGGCTGCACGACACCGATCGCGTAGGCCACCTGCACTTCGCATCGCGTGGCGAGCTTCGCGGCCACGATGTTCTTGGCCACCCAGCGCGCGGCGTAGCAGGCCGAGCGATCGACCTTGGAGGGATCCTTGCCGCTGAAGGCACCGCCGCCATGACGCCCCATGCCACCGTAGGTGTCGACGATGATCTTGCGTCCGGTCAGACCGGCATCACCCTGCGGGCCGCCGATGACTAAGCGGCCGGTGGGGTTGATGTGGGTCTTGAGGCGCTTGGGCAGGTACTCCTCGGGGATCGTCGCCATGATGACGTCGTCGAGGATGGCGCGGCGGAGCTTGGTGTTCGAGACCTTCTCGTCATGCTGGGTCGAAATCACGACCGTGTCGACGGCGATGGGGCGATCCCCTTCGTAGATCACCGAGACCTGCGCCTTGCCGTCGGGGCGGAGCCAGGGCAGCGAGCCGTCTTTGCGCAACGCCGCCAGGCGGTGCGTGAGGGCGTGCGCGAGTTGGATCGGCAACGGCATGAGTTCAGCCGTTTCGTCGGTCGCGTAGCCGAACATCATCCCCTGGTCGCCGGCGCCGCCGGTGTCCACGCCCTGCGAAATGTCGGGCGACTGCGCGTCGATCGTGCTCATGACGGCGCAGGTCTTGTTGTCGAAGCCGAAGTTGGCGTCGGTGTAGCCGATCCCTTCGATCGTCTTGCGCACAATATCCGGCAGCGGCACGTAGGCGGTCGTCGTGATTTCGCCGGCGATCACCACCAGGCCGGTCGTCACCAAGGTCTCACAGGCGACGCGCGCCGCGGGATCCTTGGCCAGAATCGCGTCGAGCACGGCATCCGAAATCTGATCCGCGATTTTGTCCGGATGTCCTTCGGTCACGGACTCTGACGTAAACAGGTGACGATCGGCCACGCAGCACTCTGGGTAGAAAGGTTCGAGCAAGAGGGTCTCGCGTAGACTAGTCCTCTACGAAAGTGCGGGCAACCCGCCCGACTGGGCGGCCGCATCGAGTTCCGTGCGCAAGCGACGCCGCAGCAATGTTTCCGCCTCGCGCGCGGTCCCGGCGGCGAGCGCGGCCTGCGCGGCATCCTGCGCCGCGGCCATGCGCACACTGCGAATGATGCGCTTCACTTCACCGACGGCCCGCGGGGCCACGCTCAACTGCCGAATGCCGAGTCCCATGAGGGCGAAGACGGCCAGCGGTTGCGAGCCCATTTCGCCGCAGACGCAGACATCGATGCCGTGCGCGGCGCCGGTGACCTGCACCTGGGCGATGAGGCGCAGGACGGCCGGATGGAATGGGGTGAAGCGCGGGGCCAGGTTCGCATTGCCACGATCGACGGCGAGCGTGTACTGCACAAGGTCGTTGGACCCGATGCTGAAGAAGTCGACGTCGCGCACGAGTGTATCGCAGGCGATCGCGGCGGCCGGCGTTTCGACCATCACGCCCAGCGGGACATCGGCGCGGAACGGAATACGGCGCTCGGCGAGTTCGGCCACGGCTTCGTCGATAAGCTGACGCGTTTCCCGGACTTCGTCGACGGTGACGACGAGCGGCAGCATGATGCGCAGATCGCCGTGCACGCCCGCCCGCAGCAGCGCGCGGAGCTGCACCTTGAACAGCTCACTTTCGTCGAGGCACATGCGGATCGCCCGCCAGCCGAGGAACGGATTGGCCTCGGTCGGGAATCCCCCGACGGGCAGCTTATCACCGCCGACGTCGAAGGTGCGGATGATCACGGGCCGCGTGCCGAACGCCTGAATGACCTTCTTGTACGCCTTGTACTGTTCTTCTTCATCGGGCATGGTGGCGCGGCCGACGACGAGGAACTCGGTGCGCATGAGGCCCACGCCATCGGCGCCGCTGGTCGCGCCCATCTCTGCTTCGTCGGGGATGTCGACATTGGCGCGAATGACCATGCGGACCCCGTCGGTCGTGATCGCGTCGCTGTGCGCGATTTCTCGCATCTCGTCGACGCGGCCGGCTTCCTGCTCGACACGGAGCCGGGCGTCCTCGATTTCGTGGTCGGAGGGCGCGATGAGCAGCGTGCCTTCGTTGCCGTCGAGGATGGCGATCTGCCCCGGCACGAGAAAGGACAGTGCGTTGCGCAGGCCGACGACGGCCGGCAGCCCGAGCGAGCGCGCCAGGATGGCGACGTGCGCGGTGGCGGTGCCCGCCTCGGTGGCAATGGCCGAGATGCAGTTGCGATCGAGCTGCAGCGTGAGCGACGGCGTGAGATCGTGCGTGACGAGAATGGCGTTCGCGCCGGGCGGCACATCGACTGGGTCATGATCGGGGAGATCGAGCAGCATGGAGAGCACGCGGATGTGCACGTCCATGAGATCGCCGACTTTCTCGCGCAGCATCGGCGCCGAGTGCCGCGCGAAACGCTGCCGCCATTCCAGCAGAACGAGATCGAAGGCCTTCTCCGCCCCGAGATTCTGGCGAATCAGGGCTTCGGTACTGCGCGTGAGTTCGCCGTCGTCGAGGATGGAGACCTGCACATCGAAGATCGCCGCTTCCTCGGGTCCCACTTGCTGCTCCGCGCGCGCACGCAGCTGACGCAGGCGATCGCGGGCGCGGTCGAAGGCAACGTGCAACCGGACGATTTCCGCATCGATGGCGTCATCAGCGATGAGGCGATGACTCACTTCTGGCACCTCCCAGCGCAGGAGGTGCACGGGTCCGACGACGATGCCCGGTGACGCCGGAATGCCGCGGAGCACGGACTGCATCAGCTCTCCCCGAACCGCGCCGCCACGAGCGCGGCCAGCGATTCCAGCGCCTCCTCGGCATCGGGGCCGGACGCGCGCAACGTGATCATGGCTCCGTACTCCGCCGCAAGCATCATGACGCCCATGATGCTCTTGCCGTTCACTTCGAGGTCATCGCGCGAGATCGTGATGTCGCACTTGAAGCGCGAAGCGGCCTTGACCATTTCCGCCGCCGGCCGGGCATGGAGTCCATGCTTATTCACGATTTGAACCGATCGTTCAGCCATCAACGGACCACCGAGTAGAGGACGAAGGCCACGAGCAGGACCAAGACGACGCGCCATCCCTCAGCGTGCGCCTGTCGTCGCACAAGGAGCACGGCCAAAAGCGGCGTCACGACGGCGACGCCCACGGGAATGGGAGTGAGCGGCGCCGTACCACCGATGGCACGATGCACCGCCAGGGGCAGCGCCAATCCGCCCAACACGGCTGAGACCAGACCAATGTAGCGCGGACCATGCTGCAGCACTGGATGCCCGAGGGCGGTGGCGACACGGAGTCCGTGCCGCCACCCGGCACGGAGGGCCCAGTCGCGCAGCCCGAGATGCCCCAGGTTATACAACATCAGGAAACCGAGCACGACGGCCAGCGCCGGAGCGCCGAGGCCGAAGAGCAAGAGGGCGACGAGCGAACACGCCGGCAACCAGGCGGCCCAGACCAACCGATCTCCGACACTGCCGAGCGGGCCGCAGAGGGCTGTCCGGAAGCGTTCGATGCGTTGCGGCGCGACTTGCTCGACCTCGGCCCGCGCGAGTGCACCGATCGCGAGCGCCGCCAGATAGGGGTGGGCGTTGAAGTACACCGACTGACGGGCCAACGCCTCGCGGTATGGCTGCCCGTCGACGCCACCGGGGAGCTCGCGCAGCGCGGGCTCCACGCAAAAGCCGACGCCGTTGCCGACGAGGATCTCGTAGTTCCACGAGCCCTGAATGGCGAGACAGCGCAGGTAGATCGAGAGCCGCAGCTTGGCGCGCATTTGCGGTGCGGACGCGAGGCCGGGCACCGCGGGCATGCTGCCCGTGTCGGTGCGCAGGGCCTCATGCCCGAGCAGTTCGTCAGGCACCGAGCACCACCATGAGCGTGCCCACGGCCAGCGAGATCAGGAACAGTCGGCGGGTGCCCCGGATCGTGTGGAAGTCCTTCCAGACCGAGGCCGCGGCGACCGCGGCCACGCACGTCACCACGATCGCGCGCGAGAGGTCCTCAGGGACGCTCCAGCGGCCGTTCACGCGTTCCGCCAGGAGATACCCGGGCACGAAGCACAGCGCGCCCAGCAGTGCTGCCCTGACGAGATCGAGGGTCATCCCGAACACCTGAAGGCCGACCACGGTATTGCGATTGCCGGCGGCGAGCTGACCAAGGCGCGGACGGGCGAAGCTGGCGATGATCTGGCGATGTGTGATCATGGTGAGCCCGCCGATCCAAGCGGTGGCGATCCCGAGGGCGACGGCCACCGCGAAGGCGCCGGCCAACGGCATTGCTCCCGCCGTGGCGCCGGTCGCGGCGACGGCACCGGCGACGACGGACGCGCTGCCCCACTCCGGAT
>CAMBRJ010000078.1 GCA_945870175.1 Gemmatimonas phototrophica | reverse complement strand
TTTTGTTTTTTGCTGTTGCTGTTGCGTGAACGTGATCAGCGCGCCATCAGTACCGGCGCACGGCGATGCTTGGTGGTCTGCTCGTAGTCGAACACGAGCTGAATGAGCCGTCCTTCGCTCCACGGGCGCCCGAGGAAACTGATGCCGGCGGGCAGGCGATTGTCGCGGGTGTAGCCCATCGGCACGGTGATGGCCGGGAAGCCGGTGCTCGGCGAGAACAGTTGGCTGTTGTCACCATGCGGCGTGTTCAGATCGCCGATGAGCCGCGGCGGATTGCTCCACGTGGGGTAAATCGCGGCGTCGATCTTGAGCGAATCCATCATCTGTTGCACAGCGTCGCGCAGCGCACTGCGCACGCGCTCACGGCTCTGGCACCCGGCGCTGGCCTCGGGCATCTCGGTGGCCTGCGCAGCGTCGCGCAGGCGCTGTTCGTTTGTGGGATGGAATTTCCGGCTGCGGAGCAGCTCGTCGATGGTTTTCACCGGTGCATTTGAACCGCGCGCGGCGAAGTAGCGTTCGAGGTCGGCCTTGAATGGACTGCAGCCACCCTGCTGCCGGCGCTGAATGGCGTCGAGCGAGTCCACGCGCGCCTCGACGATTACGGCGCCCTGTGCCCGCAGGTCGGCCACGGCGCGTTCGAAGACGCGCTGGACGTCAGGATCGAGCGTGGGACGCTCGTACGCCTGCCTCAGAATGCCGATGCGCGCGCCCTTGAGCGTACCACGCACCAGAAAGCTGGCGTACGACGCGCTGCGCTTGGCGTCGGCGGGCGCCGTGACCGAATCCGCAGGATCACTGCCCACGACGACCTCGAAGACCGCCACGGCATCGGCGACGGTGCGGGCCATGGGACCGGCCACGTCGGCCGAGGCGTTGAGCGGGATCACGCCGGCTCGTGACGTGAGCCCCATGGTGGAGCGAATACCGACCAGCGCCTGATGCGCCGACGGCCCGCGAATGGAGTTGCCGGTATCGGTACCGAGTCCAACGGCGCCGAAGCTCGCGGCGACGGCGGCGGCGGTGCCGCCGCTGGAGCCGGCGGTGACCCGATCGAGCGCATACGGATTATGCGAATAGCCCGGAAGAATTGAACTCACGGTTTCGTATGGCGAGAACGCCCATTCGGCGAGATTCGACTTCGCCAGCACGATCGCGCCAGCGTGCTTGATCTGCCGCACCATGGTCGCGTCCTGCAGCGGCTTCCATCCCTCGAGCGCCAGTGACCCGCCGGTGGTCTGCATGCCGACGGTCTCGAAATTGTCCTTCACGATCATCGGGATGCAATGCAGTGGTCCCGTGGGGCCGCCGGTGGCATATCGCGTATCGAGCGAGTCGGCGACCGCCAGCGCCTGCGGATTCACCAGAATAATCGCGTTGAGGGCCGGGCCCCGCTTATCGAGGGCGTCGATGCGCTCGAGGTACGCCTTTGTGAGCGCACGACAGGTGAGTGTCTTCGCCTTGAAGGCGGCATGGATCTGGGCGATGGTCGCTTCTTCGAGGCGAAACGGCCGCCGGGCGGACTGGGCGGAGATCGTCGTTGCCGACGTCGCGGCAAACAGCAGGGCCGTGGCGAGCTGGGCGTGTCTGGTCATGGACCCAAACTACCTGCTTCGCTGCGTGGCGATAGATCGAAACGACTACGGGCAACGGGCAACCGCCACCGCAACAGCAACAGCCGGAACACGGATGCCACCGATTGCACGGAAAAACACAGATAAGCAAAAAGCGCGGTTTGCTTATCTGTGCTGGTTCGGTGTGACCGGTGGCATCCGTGTTCTGGCTGTTGCTGTGGCTGTTGCTGTTGCTGTGGCTGTGGCTGTTGCTGTGGCTGTTGCTGTGGCTGTGGCTGTTGCTGTAGCGGCCGCGGTCGTGATGACCGATGTCTCGACTACGCGACTTTTCGTCGCCGTGCACTCAACGAACGCGAGTCGTCCTGACGCGTGTTGATATCATCCGTCTTGAAGCGGCGCACCGCCTCGGCCAGCGCGCCCGCCTGCCCAAGCAGTTCCTCGGAGGCGGCGGCGCTTTCCTCCGCGTTGCTGGCCACCGTCTGGGTGACCTCGCTCATGAGCGAAACACCACGACTCACCTCGTCGAGTCCGCGCGCCTGTAACGCCGACGCCGTCACGATCTCCTCGACGATGATGCCCACGCGCTCCACCTGCGCCCGCGCGGCCACGAGCTGCTCGCGCACCGACTGCTCGCGCCGCACACCACGACTCACGTTTTGAATCTCTTCCTCGATCAGCGCGGCCGTCTGCTTGGCCGCGTCCGCGGAACGAATCGCCAGCGCGCGGACCTCTTCCGCGACCACCGCAAATCCTCGACCGGCGTCACCGGCACGCGCGGCTTCCACGGCGGCATTGAGGGCAAGCAGGTTCGTCTGAAATGCGATCTCATCGATCGTCTTCACGATGCGATGCGTGGCATCGGCTGATTGCTTGATGCGCAGCATGTCCTCGCCCATCGCCACCATCGACTCGGCACCCACTTGCACACTCTCCTGCGCGAGGCGGGCGGCGGTCTGCACTTCGACGGCCTGCGTGGCGGAGCGTTGTGCCAGCGTCTGCAATTCGGTGACCGAAGCGCTAATTTCCTCGGCGTTGGCCGCCTGCGTCGACGCACCATCCGCCAACTGCTGCGCGCCCGACGACAGCTGGTTCGCGGCGTCGTCTACCTGGAAGGCCGAGACGCGCACCTGCCCAAGTGTGGTCGCCATGTTGTGCACGGCCGAGTTCAACGAGTCCTGCACCCGTGCAAACTCACCGGCGAACTCGCCGTCCATGCGCACCTCAAGATTACGGCTCGCCATTTCGGACAGCACCTGCTGCACCGCAGCCAGCGGTGTGGCGATCGCGGTCATCAGTCCGTCCACACCAGCGAGGACATCGGCGAAGCGTCCCTGCACCGCGGTGCGATCGCTGCGCCCACCGAGCACGCCTTGGCGCGCCTGGCCGGCAATCCGTTCGATCTCCTGGACGGTGTGCGTGACCGCACGCTGCGCTCGGACACACGCGGCCAGCGACTCCGTACATTCGGCCGCCATCCGGTCGACCGCCGCTGAGACGGTACCGAGTTCGTCCGGCGAGTGATCATTGAGCGGTGTGATCGGGTGCGACGAGATGGCGACCATCTCGCCGCGCGCGAGTGATGCCAACGCGCGCGACACCACTTCGACCCCCTGCTCCTGCAACCGCGTCACCTGCGCGCCGATGTGTTCCATCCGAGTGCCCAGCGATCGGGCAATGCGCCACGCGTACGCCAGGCCAAACACGAAGAAGATCGCGAAGATCGCCCAGATGAACTGGGCCGCCTGCGAAAATCGCGATTCGGTTTGTACTTCGACGGCGCGTGAGCTCCCTTGGATCGCATCGCCGAACGCCTCCATGCGCTCTTCGACCACCGTGAATTGCGTGCGGAACGTCTCGTACTTCGTGCGCGCTTGTGCGGCATCTCGCAACGCCACGTCGGTGACGGCGGTGGCCGCGGTGGCGTACCTGACAACTTGCGTGCGCGTTTCCGGCAGCGAGGCCACGATCGTCGGATCTTTAATCGAGGCGGCCGCGCTGTCGAGTGACGTCACGAATCGCGCGCTGTGCTCGCGCAGCGCGTCGCGGGCCGCGCTGACACCGCGGCTGTCTCCGCGCTGGCCCATGAGCATCGCCTCGAGCACGTCAGCGCGCATCGCGTCGTGCATCATGTCACTATCCATCTGATAGCGCTGCGCCACGTTGTTGTCGCCGAGATCGGCCGTGGCCGACTTCGCGACACGAAGGGCAACCTGCCCAGCGATGGCGACGGCAAGAATGCCGACGGCCCCGATTAGAGCGATGGCGCGCAGGCGGGCACGCAGCGAGCGGAGTGCAAACATGGCGGTGTAACGAAGGGATCAAACCAATGTGACCGACTTCGTCGCCGGCAATAGAGAGCCCCCGACCAAAGAGTTGGCAGGCTCTCTACTGCGATTATCGGGGTGAGCAGAACAGGACTTGAATAATTGGCTATTTCGTGGGCGGTGCGACCGCTGGCGCGGGGGCCGGCCACTGGTTGTCGGCCGGGCTACGGTCGGGGAACCGCCGCGCCGGATCGAGCGTGATCCGTTCGATCTTCCGTCCGCCGAAGACGAGATCGAAGGCAAGACTCCGCCGGCCGCCGAACCAGACGTCAACCGGCCAGGTGACCAGCGCCGTGACGCTGTCCGTCATGACGGCATTCTTCATGGGTCGAATGGCCGGGCCGGTGGCGGCGAACTTCAGTTCAAGCACGATCGGCGCGGGCATATTGCCGTCCTGCGCCACCGTCACCGTGGTGCGGATGCCTTGCGTCTTCACGCTGGCCAAGCGGCCGTCCACGCTTTCGGTGGTGAACAGCCAGCTGTTCCAGAACCAGCTGAGATCGCGACCCAGCGCCGTGTTCATGAAGAACATGTAGTCCCACGGCGACGGATGTTTGAACATCCATGCCTGCGCCCACTCGCGATGCGCGCGCTGGACGGCGCTGTCACCAACGACGCCGCCAAGCGCCGAGAGCATCAGCGGCGTTTTCTGATAGGTGGTGAATCCGTAGAAGGCGGGCCCCGCGTAGTTGGCGTTCCACATCATCGGCGGCTCGGCTTCCGCGCCGCTCGTGCGGCCGTAGTTCTGGCCGAGTCCATCGAGCACCGGTGCTTTGGCAGCGGCGTCGGCGTCGGAGAGGATGTTCATGTACTGATTGAAGCCCTCGTCCATCCAGCCGTACCACGTCTCGTTGTTGCTGACCACCATGGGCCACCACATGTGTCCGGTCTCGTGGTCGGCCGCGCCGGCATTCGAGTTGATCACCATGGGATATTCCATGCCCGAGCTCGGCCCGTCCTGCAGCGTGAGCTGCGGGAACTGATACGGGAACCAGAGCTTCGAGTAGAACTCGAGCGCGTGGCGGCTGATCTCGCCGGCCTTGGCAAACAGATTGGCACGACCGGGCAAGAAGAGCATGTGCACCGGGATCGCGCCCTTGCCGGGAATCGTGGCCCGGGTCGCGTGCCACACGTACTTCTTCGCGGAGGCCCAGGCAAAATCGTTCACCGTGTCGGCGTGGAAGCGCCACACGAGTCGTCCGTTGGCATTGCCCATGGCGGTGGCTTGCCCCGGACCGATTTCATCGGGACCGACGATGCTGGTGACGGCGTCGGACTGTGTGACCTTGGTGAGGCGTTCCCGCGCGGCTGCGGTGAGCACCTGCTCGGGGTTTTGCAGCACGCCGGTGCCACTCACGATCCAACCGGCCGGGACGTCGATGTTCACATCGAAGGTGCCGAAGTTGTTGTAGAACTCCGACGGTCCGACATAGAGCTCGTTGTCCCAGCCGCGCAGGTCGTCGTACACGGCAACGCGCGGATACCATTGGGTGGGCTGATAGAGCGTGTCCGCCCATCGCTGCACCATGCGGTGTCCGGTGCCTGGCCCGCCCGGAAGCTTGTGCGACCATTCGATCTCGAGCACCGCCTTCGCGCCGGCCGCGATCGGCGTCCCGAGTCGCACGCTGGCCGCCGTGGAGCGTCCGTTGCGCAGGACGGCTTCGCCGGTGGGCGCATTGGCGGCATTCTGCTGCGCCGCGACGATGGCCCGTGCTCCCGATCCGCCATCGCCGGCGGGGGCCGAGTTGGACGCGAGATTGACCGACTTGCCGTCGATCGTCATGCGTGAGATGACCATACCATCGGTCACTTCGGCGGGGACCCATGGGGCAGCGTGCGGTGCATTGCCGAGGAAGTGATTCGGATCGAGGCGGAGACCGATGTCGCGCAGTGGATCGGGGCTGCTGTTGTGCAGCGTGATGCGCGCCTTGCCGGTCAGCCGCGAGGTGGCCGCGTCGAGCGAGACGTCGATCGCGTAGTCGGTGCGCAGCTGCCAGTAGTTACGCCCCGGGCGTCCCGTGGAATCCCGCGTGCCCGCCGCGTAGGCGCGACGGATGCTGTTCGTGATGGGCACGTCGCGCCGAATGGCCCGCGGCGGCATCGAGGAGGTGGCGGGGGCGGGGGCCACTTGCGCCTGCAACGGGCCAGGTGCGGCAGCCGCAAGCGAGAGCAGCGCGGCCGCGACGAGAGGGCGGTGGCGAACGACGAGAAACCGAGACATCGACAGAGGGGCCGGGGAGCGATGGAACAGCGTCCCTTATGTCTAGCGCCTCGGAGCGGGCGACGCGAGGCGGCGTGAACCCGAACGGGGTACCCTGCCCCGGCGGCACTAGCCCGGAGGCCGCACCGCCAGGAAGGCCTGCTCGAGACGCGGCTTCGTGATCCCGCCGTGCGAGGCATCCCAGAGCACCCGCCCGTCCCGCACGATGAGCGCCTGCGGCGACTCGTGGCGCAGCCGGCTCACCGTCTCCAGCGCATGCGAGAGCTCGCGCTCCTGCTGCACGATCACGAGGCGCGTGGTCACGCCAGGATTGGCCGCCACAAACTGATCGTACTGGCGCTTGGCGGTGAACGACACGGGACAGCTGTTGCTGTGCTTGAAGACCAGCATCGCTTCGTGATGCGACAGGAGCTCCCGTGCTTCGCGGATGGCCTCGCTGTCCGCCGTGGTCGTGGTCGGGACCGGCAGCGGCGCGAGGGGACGCGCCACGGAGGGCACGGCCGGCGCGGCCTCGCCACCGCGGGCGAGATGCGCGTCGATGGCGTCGACGTACGAGCCCAGTGAGCGGGCGCCGCTGAGGCGCTCCACCAGGACCCCGCCCTGAAAGATCAGGACCGTTGGCAGCGCGCGCACATCGAAGCGGGTCACGGTTTCCAGGTTCGCATCGGCATCGAGCTTGGCCACACGAACCCGACCGTCGTACCGATCGGCGAGTGTGTTGAATATCGGAACCAAGGCACGGCAGGGCGTGCACCATTCGGCCCAGACATCCACCACCACGAGCCCCGGGTGGGCGAGCACATCGGTGGCAAACGCACCGTCAGTCAGCAGAGCAACAGGCATGCTGAAGCATACTCAGCGGCGCGCATTGGATGCAGGCCTGGGGGGACATCGCGACGTCCGCTACGTCGGCGTGAGCGTCTCCATCAGGGCGCCGAGCAGTTCGCGCGCGCTGAACGGCTTCTGGAGGAAGCGGGCGTCGCCGCGGCGCGCGGACCCCGACGCCTCATGTTCGGCGTCGTAGCCGCTGATCATGAGCACCGGCACGACACTGCCGCGCGCGCGCAGCGCTTCGAGACACGCGGTTCCGCCCATGACCGGCATGGTGAGATCGAGGATGACGCCCCGCGGCGGTTCGATCATCCGGACGTAGTGGTCGAGCGCATCCCGACCGTCAACCGCCTCGACGACGGTGTAGCCCGCGCGCGTGAGAATGCGGCGTACCGCCGTGCGCGCCCCAGTGTCGTCGTCGACCAGCAGAATCACGCCCGACTCGGTGCGCGCGAACGGCTCGACGGCCGGCCTCCGCAGACCACGCGCCATCAGGTCCCGCTGGGCGACGTCGGGCGGCGTATCGCCGTCGTCACGGAATGCGTCTCCATTGACCACGTAGTGAAGCGCCTCCGAGTGGGTCAAAGCGAACGGGACGGTGACAAGCGTACCATAACTCGTCTATTGTACCGGCGGTCGCCCACTTCGGCAAATCATGTGGCAAGCCACGCCGCCATTCGACCGGATGAGGCAGGCGCGACTCATACGCCATACCCCAGGCACAGGCCTGCCGGCCGCAGCGACCGCGGATGTTCCCCGTTCGTGGTATGACGGCGAGCGCGGATGTGGAGTACGATTCGATATGCTTCGCTCTCTGCTGGCGCTCCTGCTGCTCGGCGCCTGCGCTCACGGGCCGACCACCTCGACCGCCGTCCGCTATGCCGCGACCGACGAGGTGACCACGCTGGCGCTTCGCGAATCGATCACGCGCTCATTGCGCGACGTCCGCCGCGGTGCCGACCTCGAGGTCGTCTGCGTGCGGGTGCAGGCGGGAGATCCGCCGCCTGCGGTCCTGTCGGCCCTCGCGGAGTCGGTCCCGTTCGCCCTCCGCCCCTTTTCCTCCTGCCGGATCGAGCGGGGCGAGTTGTCCGCGTTCGATCGCGCGCAGGTCGTCGAGGCGGAGACGGGAAGGCGGGGCATGGAGATCTTCACCGAGTCGCTCGTGTTCACCAGCGCGACGGCGTTCACCGTGCGCGTCGGGTTCTTCCAGCACCCCGACGTCTCGGGCCAGTGGATGTGCGCCGGGCGTCAGACGTCGTCGGGCTGGCGCGTGGACCGCTGCGACGACGAGTAGCGCGGCGCGGCCGCCCGAGCAGGATCAGGTGCCGCGACGACCGCCATTCTTGGCCGTCGTGGGCGGCTTTTGCGGCTGGCGCGGACTCGGCTGCGAGGACTTCTCGCCGGCGGCGGTGGTCGGCGTGCCGGGAACCGGACGTTTGCGGGAAAAGTCGGGGACGGCCGTGTTGTGCTTTTTCTTCATGCGCGACTCCGGTGGCGACGTGGCGCTCGGGCAGGTACCCAAACGCGAAGTCCGTACGGGTGAAAGGTAATCAGGACCGCGGAGGGCTCGCACAACCTAACCGCCGGCGATTGGCGCCGGCGATTGCGCCGACGTGACGCGTCCGGCAGTATCCCCCGATGATTGATCCGCGCTTGTCGATGGCCCTGTCTGACCGGTATCGCCTCGACCGTGAGATCGGTGCGGGTGGGATGGCGACCGTTTTTCTGGCCGAGGACCTCAGACACCAACGACCGGTGGCGGTGAAGGTGCTGCGCCCCGAGCTGTCGGCCACGCTGGGGCACGATCGGTTCCGGCGCGAGATCACGGCCGCGGGAGGGGTTCGGCATCCGCACATCGTGCCGCTGTACGACTCCGGAGAGGACGCCGGATTTCTCTTCTACGTGGTGCCGTTCGTGGAGGGCGAGACCCTGCGCGACCGACTCGCGCGCGAGGGTCCGCTGCCCATCGAGGACGCGCTCCGTTTCGCCGACGAGATCGCCAGCGCGCTGAGCTACGCGCACGGGCGCGGCATACTGCATCGCTGTCTCACGCCGGACAGTATTCTCCTCGAGAATGGCCACGCGATGGTGGCCGACGTCGGCATCGCGCAGGCCGTCAGTGCCGCGAGCGATGCCACGCACGTGGTCGTCGGCATGGACATCGCGACGCCCACCTACACAAGCCCCGAGCAGTCCAGCGGCGCGGTGATCGACGCGCGGAGTGACCTCTACGCCCTGGGATGCATCGTGTACGAGATGCTCGCCGGGAGCCCCCCCTTTACTGGCCCCACAGCCACCGCGGTGATGGTACGGCACGCGATCGAGCCGGTCCCGAAACTCGGGACACTGCG
>CAMBRJ010000077.1 GCA_945870175.1 Gemmatimonas phototrophica | reverse complement strand
CGGGATTTTCATGCGGCGTGACGCGATCGATGGTGGTATTCAGCTGCGGGTCGAGCGCGTTCAGCTTCCACTCATGCTTGCGGTGCCAGACATCGATGCTGCAGCCGCGCTCGCACCCCGGGCAGACCGACGTGGTGGCCTGCAGGTACCACACGCGGGCATGCGTCATCAGCTCGGTGGAGAGCAGCGCACCCACCGGGCAGAGGTCGATCACGTTGTCGGAGTAGACGTCGAGATTGAAGTCGGCGTCTTCGGCGGGACGGATCAGCGCGTGATCGCCGCGATGCACGGCACCGAGCGCCTTCGAGCCCGACACTTCATTCGTGAACCGGACGCAGAGCGTGCACATGATGCACCGCTCGTTGTCCAGTATGATCCGGTCGGACAGCGGGAAGAACTTGGTGGCGTGCGTTTTCGGATCGCGCGACTTCGACGCGGCACCGTTCAATTCGTAGTGATAGTCCTGCAGCAGGCACTCACCCGACTTGTTGCAGACGCCACAATCAACCGGGTGGTTGAGCGTGATGAACTGCATCGTGTCCTGATTGAGCGTCTTGATCTTCTCCGACTTGGTCAGGACCCGCATGCCGGCGGTGACCGGCATGTTGCACGCAATGTCGAACCACGGGTCGCCCGAGTCTTGCTCGATCTCCACCATGCAGATCCGACAGTTGCCGGGCACCGACAGCTGCGGATGCCAACAGAAGTGCGGGATGTCCACGCCATTGGCGCGCGCCGCCTGAATCACGGTCTGGCCGTCCTCCGCCTGCATGGCCACGCCATCGATCACGAAGTCGAGCAGCTTCTTCGCCGCGACGGGTGCCACCGTGACATCACTCACGAGGCGGCTCCGGCAAGCGAGTTCGCGAACGGGTCTTCCACCGTCAAATTGCCGTCGTACATGGAGCGTCCGTTCTGGATGTAGTACTCGAACTCGTCACGGTAGTGATCGAGGATCGCCGAACAGGCGTAGCCCGCCGAGTCACCGAGGCTGCAGATGGTGGTGCCGTCGTTGGCGTCGGCGATCTTGTACAGCTGATCGATGTCCTCGGGACGTCCGCCGCCCGCCACGATGCGGTTCAGAATACGCTCCATCCAGCCCATACCCTGACGGCACGGTGTGCACTGTCCGCACGACTCATGGTGGTAGAAGCGCTGAATCACCGCCGCCAGGCGCACCATGCAGGTGCCTTCGGCGATCGCAATCATACCGCCCGAGCCCACCTGCGAGCCGGCCGCCACCGCCGAGTTGTGGTCGAGGGTGACGCCGGCGATCTCACTCGCGCTGAGCAACTTGGTGGACACACCGCCCGGAATGATGCACTTGAGTGCCTTCCCGTTCTGCATGCCACCGCAATCCTCGTAGAGGAACTTTTCCCACGAGTAGCCATACTCGATTTCGTAGACGCCTGGCTTCGCGATGTGGCCGGAGATTGAAATCATCTGCGTGCCCGGACTCTTGGGCGTGCCGGTTTTCTTGAACTCCGCGGCGCCAAGGCGCAGGATCACCGGCACGTTGGCCAGCGTCTCCACGTTGTTCACGACCGTCGGCTTCTGGTACAGTCCCTTCACGGTGAGCCGCGGCGGCCGGTTACGCGGCCAGCCCTTCTTGCCTTCGAGCGACGCCAGCATGGCCGACGCTTCGCCGCACACATACGACCCGGCGCCGCGATACAGCACGACGTCGAGCGAATAGCCGGTGCCCATGATGTTCTCGCCCAGCAATCCGGCCGTGTACGCCTCTTCAATGGCCTCGGCCATCCGACGATACGCGAGATCGAACTCGCCGCGGATATAAATGAACGCGTGTCGCCCCTGCAGCGCATAGGAGCCGATGATCAGCCCCTCGAGCGACATGTGCGGCACACACTCCATGAGCCAACGGTCCTTGAAGGTGCCCGGCTCGCCTTCGTCGGCATTCATGCAGACGTAGTGCGGCTCCCCGTCGTCCAACTTGACCACGCCCCACTTTCGGCCGGCGGGAAAGGCCGCGCCCCCGTGTCCGAGCAGTCCGGCGCCGGCGACTTCCTTCGTCACGTCGCTCGGCGTCATGCTCAGCGCCTTTTCCAGCGCCTGATAGCCGAAGCGCGTGCGATACTCCGCCAGCGTGTGCGAGGTGTCCGTGACCGGAAAGTTCATGAAGAACTTCACGGTGTCCCCTTCAACTCGGCGAGGAGTGCGTCCACCGAGGCTGGCGTCAGGTTCTCGACGAAGGCGTCGCCCACCATCATCATCGGCGCCGTACCGCACGAGGCGAGACACTCCACCGTGGTCAGCGTGAACTGTCCGTCGGCGGTGGTTTCGCCGGGCTTGATGCCGAGGCGCGCGCAGAGATGCTTCACGAGTCCTTCGGCGCCTCGCAGCGAACAGCTCACGTTGTGGCACACTTGGAGGTGGTGCTTCCCCAAGGGTACGCGGGTGAACTGCGTATAGAAGGCCACGACTTCATCGATCTGCGTGCGCGGCACGCCGAGATACGCGGTGAGATCGGTGATGTCTTCATCGGCGATGTAGCCGCGCTCTTCCTGGATGCGACGGAGCGCGGGAATCGAGAGCGACCCGTCGAAGCCGGCCGGATAGCGGCGCTTCCAGTGCTCGAACTCGGGAATCAGGCGTTGTACCAGACCGGTCATCGATCGCACTCCCCGCCGATCATGTTCACGGAGCCGAACGTCGTGACGATGTCGGCCAGCTGATAGCCATCGAGCATGCGGTGGACGCCGCCCATGTGGACGAAGCTGGGCGACCGCACGTGCACCTTGTGCGGCGTGCCGCCCCCGGTGCTCACGAGGAAGAACCCGAGCTCGCCGTTGGGCGCCTCATGCGCCACGTAGATCTCGCCCGCCGGCACTGACGGGCCTTCCATGACGAGCTTGAAGTGGTTGATCAACGATTCGATCTCGTTGTACACCAGCGTCTTCTCGGGAAACACGCAGCGGCGATCGTCCACGTTGATCGGTCCCTCGGGCATCATATCCAGGAGCTGACGGATCATGTACACCGACTCGTCCATCTCGCGCATGCGCACGTAGTACCGATCGTAGTTGTCGCCATTGATGCCCACGGGCACGTCGAAATCGAGCTCGGCGTACGCCAGATACGGCGTGTCCTTGCGCAGGTCACGCGGCACGCCGGTGGAGCGCAGGATCACGCCGGTGAAGCCCCAGTGCAGGGCATCGGCGGTGCTGATCGTACCCACGTTGCGCAGCCGGTCAATGAAAATGCGGTTGCGATCGACCAGGCCGTGCACGCGCGCGATGTACGTCTCGTACTCGGCGAGGATCTCGCGCAGGCGTGTGAACCACCCGGCGGGCACGTCGTTGGCGAGTCCGCCGATGCGGCCGTACGAGTACGTCACGCGCGCGCCGGTGAGCGCGGCGAGATGCTCATACATGAAGTCGCGCACCGTGACGAGATACAGAAACGCCGTCATCGCGCCGAGTTCCATGAGAGTCGCCGCCACGCACGTGAGGTGGTCGGTGATGCGTGAGTACTCGGAGAGCAGCGTGCGCAGGTACTTCGTGCGCGGCGTGATCTCGATGCCCATCAGCTGCTCCACGGCATCGCAGTACGCGAAGTCGTTGATCAGCGCCGAGCAGTAGTTCAGCCGGTCGACATACGGGATGAGGTTGTGCCAGGTGTGATCCTCGCACTCCTTTTCGAATCCGCGATGCAGATAGCCGCAGTGCACATCGGTGCGCAGCACCTTCTCGCCATCGAGCTCGGCGAAGATCTGCACCGTGCCGTGCGTGGCGGGGTGCGACGGGCCGATGCTGACGATGACCGTGTCGTCGCGCTCGTGCGTGGTGAAGGCGGCGCGGACCGGATTCGGGATGCTAGCGGACAAGGGTCCCCTGCGGGGCGCGGTAGGGGACCAGCGGCTGCTCCAGCTGCTTGGGGTAGTCCTTGCGCAGCGGATGTCCCGAAAAGCCTTCGTACAGCAGAATGGGGCGCAGATCGTCGTTGCCACGGAACACGATGCCATACATGTCGTGGCACTCGCGTTCCATGTAGCCGGCCGATCCGAACAGCGACGTCAGCGTGTCGACCGTGGGATCGTTCGCACTCACGCGCGTTTTCAGTCGGACGCGCACCTTGTGCGTGGTGGAGTAAAAATGGTGCACGACTTCGAACCGGAGTGCGGCGTCGGGCCAATCGATGGCGGTGACGTCGAGAAAGAGGTCGAAGGCGAACTGCGACTTCAGGCGCTCTGCCACGGGGAGGAGTGCGGTCGGGTCGAGTTGCAGCACCAGCACGCCATGCTGCACGCCGTGCGACTCGATGCCGGTGCTCGACGCACACTGCTGCTCCACGAGATCGAGAAACGGAGTGGTCACGATCAGAACGACTCGTTCACGATGAGATGCTTGCCGTTGGCGATCTTTTCCTGCAGTTGCATAATGCCGTCGATCACCATTTCGGGGCGCGGCGGGCAGCCGGGTACGTACACGTCCACCGGGATGATGCGATCGATACCGGGCAGCGACGCGTAGTTCTGATAGAAGCCGCCCGAGGTCGCGCACACGCCGAAGGCCATGACCCACTTCGGCTCGCACATCTGCTCGTACACCTTGAGCAGAATCGGCGCCTGCTTCTGCGTGACCGTGCCGACCACCATGAGCAGGTCGGCTTGTCGCGGCGAGAAGCGGGGCAGGGCGGCGCCAAAGCGGTCGGTGTCGTAGGCCGAGGCGCTGACGGCCATGAACTCCATCGCGCAGCAGGCGGTCACGAACGGATACGGAAAGAGCGAGAACTTGCGCGCCCAGCCCACCAGTTCGTCCTTGCGTGTCGTGAGGTACTCGAACGATGCGGACTTGGTGTGGGTGGCCGTGGCCGCCTGTGCTGACGCAGCCGGCGCGCCGAAGGCGTCCACGATGGGGAGCGGTTTGCCGTACATGATTACTCCGTCACCGCTTCCAAAATGCGCGCCTTATAGACGTACAGGAGGCTGATGACCAGCAGAAAGATGAACAGCGCCAGCGTGAACATCAGAAACCCCGACAGCGGTTGAGCGCCAAGGGCCCAGATGAACAGGAACATGGTTTCGAGGTCGAACAGGATGAAAATGATGGCCACCGCGTAGTACTTGATGGGCACGGCCTTCACATTCACGACATCGACGGGCGTCGCACCGCATTCGAAGGGCTCGAACTTGGTGCTCGTCATCGCCGGTTTGGGGCCCAGCCACGCGTTCAGCGTGAGCACGAGGCCCAGAAATCCGACGATCGCCAGCAGATACAGCAGGAAGGTGACGTAGGGGCTCATCGCGCACGCAAAGGGGGCCAGCAGTCAGGGTGGCGTACGCGAAATACGCGGTGGGCCGCCTCGACGCTGAAACTAGCGACTGCACCTCCCTCGCGCCTACTGGTCCGCCCGATGGCGTGGGAGGTAGAGAGCCCGACTATGGCGCCCTCGCCGTTGCGCTATGACGGCCGCGTGGTCGCGAAGCGCCGCAGGCGCAAACTATTCGAGACCACGCTCACCGAGCTGAAGGCCATCGCCGCACTGGCGAGAATGGGACTGAGCATCAGACCGAATGTCGGGTAGAGGACACCGGCGGCGACGGGAATCCCAATCACGTTGTATACGAAGGCCCAGAACAGATTCTGCTGCATCGTGCGCATCGTCCGCCGCGCGAGGGCGATCGCCTGGGCCGCCGTGCGCAAGTCGCCTCGCATGAGGACGATGTCGCCGGCTTCGATGGCGATGTCGGTGCCGGTGCCGATCGCCATGCCGACGTCCGCCTGTGCGAGGGCTGGGGCGTCGTTGATCCCGTCGCCGATCATCGCGACGACACGCCCGGTCACTTGCAAGCGCGCGATTTCCGCCACTTTGCCCGCCGGCAATACGCCGGCGACCACGCGATCGATGCCCGCCAGGCGTGCCACCGCGCTGGCGGTGCGCTGATGGTCGCCGGTCAGCATCACGACCTCGAGCCCCATCGCCTGCAGCTGCGCAATGGCGTCGCGCGAACTGGCCTTGATGGGGTCGGCCACCGCGATCAGGCCGGCCAGCACCCCATCGACGACCACGAACAGGGGGGTCTTGCTGTCGGCCGCGAGACGGTCTACGTGCTCCTGCAACGGGGTCGTGCTCACCGCGTAATCGGACAGCAACTCGGCGTTGCCGACGGCGATCGCGTAGGAGACGCCGGCCTCGTTCACCACACCGATCGCGCCGCGACCGGTGATCGATTCGAAGGTATCCGGTTCCGCCAGGGCGAGTCCGTGATGTTTCGCGTGCCGCACGATCGCATCGGCCAGGGGATGTTCGCTGCGTGACTCCAGCGACGCGACCAGCTGCAGGAGCTCGGTTTCACGGTGGGCGAAGGCGCCGCTCGGCGCCAGGATGATATCGGTCACCGCCGGCTTCCCCTCGGTCACGGTGCCCGTCTTGTCGAGCACCACGGTGGTCACATCGCCCGCCCGTTGCAGCGCTTCGCCGCCCTTGATCAGCACCCCGAGCTCGGCCCCTTTGCCCGTGGCCACCATGACGGCGGTGGGCACCGCGAGCCCCATGGCGCAGGGACAGGCGATGATCAGCACGGCCACCGCCGCCGCGAAGGCGCGCACCGCCGGGGCCTGCTCCGCCGCGATGAACCACACCACGAAGGTCACGACCGCGAGCGACAGCACGATCGGCACGAAGATCCCAGAGATGCGGTCGGCGAGGCGTTGAATCGGCGCTCGCGACCCTTGTGCATCGCGCATGAGTTTGACGATCTGGGCCAGCACGCTGTCGCCGCCCAAGGTCGTCGCGCGATAGCGAAAGGCACCGGTGGTGTTCATGGCGCCACCGATGACGCGGTCGCCCGCACCCTTGGTCACTGGCATCGATTCGCCGGTCAGCATGCTTTCGTCGACCGCGCTGCTGCCCGCGAGGATCTCGCCGTCAACGGGGATCCGTTCGCCGGGGCGCACGATCACGGTGTCGCCGACCATGACCGATTCGACCGGCAGATCGCGCTCCGCGTCATCACGCAGCACACGCGCCGTCTTGGGTTGCAGATGCACCAGCACCCGCAGCGCCGACGACGTGCGCTGCTTGGCGCGCGCCTCGAGCATATTGCCGGTGAGAATCAGCGCGATGATGAGGACAACGGCTTCGTAGTACACATCGGGCGCCACGCCGCGGCTGATGAAGACGTCGGGCGCGACGGTGGCCACCAGCGAGTACAGAAAGGCTGCCCCGGTGCCGACCGCCACCAGGGTGTTCATGTCGGCGGCGTGATGCCGAAAGGCGCTCCAGGCGCCGGTGTAGAAGTGACGACCCGCCCACGTCATCACGCCGAGCGTGAGCACGAGCAGGAGCCAGGTCGTGACGCGCGGATCTATGGCGTACATCCACGGCGCCGCGCGGCGCAGCGCCGGATCGAGCACCGTCATGGTCCAGCGCATGAAGGGATCGCCCGCGGTGGATGCACCACCGGGCGCGTGCATCGTGGCGGCGAGCTGGCTCATGAGCGGCATCGAGATGATCATCGCGAACAGCCCCACGATGCCGCTCACGAGCGCCTTGCGGCGCAACGTGTGATACTCGATGGCCGCGCCGTCGTCTCGCGCCTCCTGCTCCTGGAGCGCCGTCTGATCGGGCACCGCCAACGACGCGCCGTAGCCCACGTCGCGGATCACCTCCACCAGCGCGTCCGGGGAGGTGGTGGCCGGGTCGTAGAGGACGGTCGCGTCGTTGAGAATCAGGTTCACCGTGGCGTCGTTGACGCCCGGCTGCTTCTGCAGCGTGCGCTGCACGCGCGACTGACAGGCCGCGCAGGTCATCCCCGTGACCGGGATGCGAATGGTGCGCGGGCCCGTGGCCGGGGGCGCAGTCATGGGGCGTCCTTCGGTGGCGTGGCCTTGCCGGCCAGGAAGAAGTACCAGTTGATCCACGCGATCAGGGCGACGCCGGCGATCGCGACGAGCCACTCGCTCCGGCTCATGATGGCTCCGGTGCTAGGTGGCCGACACGACGTGGTAGCCTTCTTCTTCCACAGCCGTGGTGATGTCGGCCGGCGTCGTGGCGGTCGGGTCGTAGGCCACCGACGCGGTGCCGATGACCACCTGATCGACCGTGACCCCGGGCACGCCCTTGAGGGCCCGCGTGACGCCGGCCACGCAATGGCCGCAGGTCATGCCGGTGATCTGCATCGTGAGCTTGTCCATCGGAGGCACCCGCTGAAACGAGGAATGGGGGTTACGCGACTTCTCTCAAGTTATATACCCCCCACCCCTATGTCAACAGATCGCCTGTTTCCGGCGGTATCCGTCCGCGGCGTCGTCGCTGGCGATGGCGTGGTACGCTCGACATAGTTGGGGATGCTCTCCTCACGCACCGCCGCCGCCCTCGTGGCGATCGCCTTGTCCTCCCCCGTTGGGGTCTCGCTCGCCCAGGCACCCCTGCCGCAGTTCGATCGCGTGCTGCTGCTCGAGACTACGTCCGAAACCTCCGCCAACGCCAGCATCGGTGACGTGAACGGCGACGGCAAGCCGGACATCATGCTGGCCAAGGGACGGCATTGGCCGCTGGTCGACCGGGTCCTGCTCGGTGACGGGAAGGGGGGCTTTGCGCCCGCCACCGACCTGGGCACGGCGTCCGACCGCTCGTACGCGGCGCGTCTGGTGGATCTCGACGGGGACGGCGATCTCGACGTCGTGCTCAGTAATGACCGGCCCGACCCGAGTCTCGTGTACCTCAACGACGGGAAGGGACACTTCACCGTGGGCTCGACGTTCGGCAAGGCCGAGTGGCCGACGCGCAACGCCAGTGTCGCGGATGTGAACGGCGACGGTCTGCCGGACATCATCGTGGCGAACCGATACGGCAAGAATCCCGGTGGCAATTACCTCTGCCTGAATCGCGGGGCCGGCCGCTTCGACGATCAGTGCCTGCGCTTCTCGCGGGAGTCGGCCACCACCATCACGCCCGCTGATGTGAATCGGGATGGTCTGGTGGACCTCATTGTGCCGCACCGCGATGGCGGGCAGAGCATGGTGTACATGCAGCAGCCGCGCACTGGCGCCGAACCCACGTTTACGGGCGTGCCATTTGGTCCCGCCGACGCCGCGATCCGCGCCTCGGCGTCGGGCGATTTCAACGGCGACGGCCTCGTGGATCTCGTGGCCATCGATGAAGCGAACGGACTCTCGCTGTATGCCGGCACGCGTGCGGGCGGCTTCGCGCCGGGCGCGTCGTTGGGGCGGGAGCAAACGGCGCCGTACGCGCTGGCCGTCGGCGATCTGAACGCGGATGGCCTGGTCGACGTCGTCGTCGGGTACGTGGAGGCGGAGTCGGTGGCGTACATCCGCACGGGTGCCACCTTCGCGCGGGTACGGTTCG
>CAMBRJ010000076.1 GCA_945870175.1 Gemmatimonas phototrophica | reverse complement strand
GGCTCTTCGTGCCTTCGTGTGGGTGATTTGCGTGGGTTGTGAGCAGGTGCGCGTCGTCGCTTCACAGGGGCAAGCGCGTACGGTACTGGTGGCACGCGGGCACGAGTGTGGATGACTGTCGAGCCGCGGCGCCCAATGGAGTTGCGGGACGCGTCTCGGTTTCCAGGCTTTACGCCGCGCGGAGCCGCGCGGTGCGGTGCGGGACGTCGGCGTGGATCCCCGAGCGGTGGTCCTCACCCGGCATCGCCGCCTACCGCCAGCCCGAGAACACTGTGGCCCTCGGGACGGGAAGGCTGTTCGGTAACCTCCGGAACGAAACGGCTGTCCCGCGGATCCGCGCGAAGGTCCGCCGATCGCCCGGCGCCGCGCGACGACTCGTCGTACACGACCATCCCATCCATGCATGTGCTGGTCATCCGCGCGCATTCGCGCAAATCGGCGGTACGGCTGTTCGGTACACTCCTGAACGAAACGGCTGTCCCGCGGATCCGCGCGAATGTCCGCCGATCGCCCGGGGCTGCGGACCGACCTGCACGACCCGCTCAAATCACCCACACAAAAGCACGAAGAGCCGAGAAAAAGAGTCAGCGCCTGGAAAACCACCCCCCATGACCTCCTTTTCTCTTTTTCTCTCTGTGATCAGCGTCCCGCGTTCACCCGTGCCGACAGTCCGGCCAGCCGTTCGCCCGCTGCTCTGAGCGTTTCTTCCCGCTTGGCGAAATGGAAGCGAATGAGATGATTCACCGGCTCGCGGAAAAAGCTCGAGCCCGGCACACCGGCCACGCCGATGTCCTTGATCAGCCATTCGGACGCCAGCGTGTCGTTGGCAAAGCCGAGGGCCGTGATGTCCACCATGACGTAGTAGGCACCCTGTGGCTCGGTGAACGGCAACCCCGTGCTGCGGAGAATGTCGAGGAAGATCTCGCGCTTGGCGCGGTACAGCGCGGTGAGGCCTTCGTAATACGAGTCGGGCAGCTCGAGGGCGCCGACCGCCGCTTCCATGAGCGGCGCCGCCGCACCGACGGTGAGGAAATCGTGCACCTTCTTCGCCTGCGCGATCACGCTGGCGGGCGCGTGAACATAGCCGAGCCGCCAGCCGGTAATCGAGTACGTCTTCGAGAGCGAATTGCAGGTGATCGTGCGCTCGAACGCGCCCGGCAGCGTGTTGAAATACGTGTGCGTGTGCGGCGCGTAGATGATATGTTCATACGGCTCGTCCATGATCACCCAGGTGTCGTACTGCTGCGCGTACTTGAGGATGATCATCAGCTCGTCGCGCGTGAACACCTTGCCGCTGGGGTTCGACGGATTGCACACCACGATCGCCTTCGGACGTTGGGCGAACGCGGCGGCCAGCACGTCTTCGTCGAAGTTGAAGTGCGGCGGATGCAGCGGCACATAGATCGGCTCGGCCCCAGAGAGAATCGCGTCAGCCGCATAGTTCTCGTAGAATGGCGAGAACACGATCACCTTGTCGCCCGGATTGCACGCCGTCATCATGGCAACCATCATCGCTTCCGTGCTGCCGCAGGTGACCACCAGTTCCGACTCGGAGTCGACCTCGAGGCCGCTGAAGTGCGAGATCTTCTTGGCCAGTGCCGTCCGGAAGCGCGGGGAGCCCCACGTCACGGCATACTGGTGGAACGGCCCGCGCGTGGCGCGCTCCAGCCCCTCCAGCAACACTTCCGGTGGATCGAAATCCGGAAAGCCCTGCGACAGGTTGATGGCGCCATGCTGATTCGCGAGGCGCGTGGTAGCGCGAATCACCGATTCGCTAAAGACGGAAAGACGCTGGGCAGTCGTAGGCATGACGTGCACATATACCGCACGGTGCAGGTCGGCGCTACCTTCGCGCCATGCCTACCCGCACCTTCTGGCTGATCAGCGCCTCCGGGCTCGTCCCCTTTCTCGTCTGCCTGGCCATCGCCTACGGCACACCCGACACGAGCGCACTGCACGACGCCGCGGTGCAGACCTTTCTCGTGTATGCCGCCCTCACGCTCAGCTTTCTGGGCGGCGCGCGCTGGGGGGCCGAGCTCGCGCGTGCCCCCGAGTCACCACACCTGTGGCGCATGGTCGCCGCCGCGATGCCATCCGTGGTGGGACTCGCCGCCCTCCTGCCGCAAGCGCCACCCAAGGCGGCGCTCGGGCTGCTCATGCTCAGCGGGGGGATCCAGCTCGCTTGGGACGTCGCCGCGTCGCGCGAAGGGCTGCTGCCACCGTGGAACGCCCGCGTGCGCACCGGTATGACCGTTGCCGGTACGCTGTGCAGTCTCGCGCTGTGGCCCACGATCGCGTGACCACGTCGGATTGGTGTGCGGCGGCCGACGATACGCCGCTGCCGACGCCGCTGCGCGATGCCGTGTGTGCGCAGCTCGGCCTCGCCCCCGCGCCACCATCGTTGGAGTGCCTGAAGGCCGTCTACGCCGCGTGGTGCCGCCGCGTGCCGTTCGACAACGTGCGCAAGCTCATCGCCCTGCGAGAGGCCGCCCCGCCGCCCCTGCCGGGCACCCAGGCCGCCGATTTCTTCGAGCACTGGCTGGCGCACGGCACCGGCGGCACCTGTTGGTCCTCCAGCAATGCGCTGTACATGCTCGTCACCGCACTCGGCTTCACGGCACGACGCATCGCGGGCTCGATGCGCGACCTGGGGATCATTACGCACGGCAGCACGGTGGTGACCATCGACGGACGCGACTGGCTGGTGGATGCGTCGGCGCTCACACAGCGCCCCGTACCGCTCTTCGCCGGACCCTACCGCGATCCCGATCCCGCCTTCGCGACCACCTGGACCATGGACGGCGACACGCACCTGCTGCGCTTCGGCGCCGCCCCCGGTCCCGAGCACACCGTGTGCCGGTTCATGATCGACTCGATCGATCATGCGTTTCTCGACGCCGCGCACGAACGATCGCGCGGGTTCGGACGCTTCAACGAAATCACGTACGCGCGGCGCAATGTCGCCGATGGATTTCTCGTGCTGTCATCGGCCGTGCCCTATCACCGCACGGCCGACGGCACCGATGTCCGTCCGCTCAACCGCGACGCCCTCCGGCACGTGCTCGCGCACGACTTCGGGCTCGGCCCCGACGTGCTGCAGCGCTACGAAGCGTGCGGGGCTCTCGATGCGAATTTCACGCCCACCATCCCCCTATGAACGTCGCTGAAACCGGCTTCGCCATCGCCGCGCGTCGATTGTTGCCGCTGCTGTTCGTGAGCTACATCGTGGCGTTCCTCGACCGCGTCAATATTGGCTTCGCCAAATTGCAGATGGCCTCCGCCCTCGGCTTCTCCGACGCGGTGTACGGATTCGGCGCCGGCATTTTCTTTCTCGGCTACTTCCTCTTCGAAGTGCCCAGCAACCTCGCCCTCGAGAAGTTCGGTGCGCGCCGGTGGATTACCCGCATCATGTTCACCTGGGCGATCATCTCCGGCGCGTTCGCGTTCGTGGACCGCATTCCCTGGGGACCGCTGCCGGCGCTCTTCGGTGTCGCACCGCTCGAGTTCGGGTTCTATGCGCTGCGCTTTCTGCTCGGCGTCGCGGAAGCCGGATTCTTTCCGGGCATCATTCTCTACCTCACCTACTGGTTTCCCGCCGCCAAGCGCGCCCGCACCGTGGCGCTGTTCATGACCGCCGTCGCCGCCGCCAACGTGATCGGGGCCCCCGTGTCGGGCGCGATCATGCAGTATGCCGATGGCATGGGTGGCTGGGGCGGATGGCGCTGGCTGTTCGTGCTCGAAGCCATCCCGTCGATGATCGCCGGCATCGGCATCTGGTGCTTGCTGCCCGACCGACCCGCGCAGGCCTCGTGGCTCACCCCAGAGCAGCGCCACGCGATCACCACGCAACTCGCCCAAGAGGACACAGCCGCGCACGGCACCGCGCGCGTCGCCGCGACCGGTGCGGCGCAGGCGCTGCGCAGTGGGCGCGTCTGGGTGCTGGCGCTCGTGTATCTGGCCGGCACGTTCTCGCTGTATGGCGTGAGCTTCTGGATGCCGACCATCGTGCAGGAGCTGGGCATCGGCAAGACGGAGTACCTCGAGATCGGACTGCTCAGCATGATCCCGTGGGGCACCGCCGGCGTCGTCATGGTGTGGGCCGGCGCGCGCTCCGACCGCACCGGCGCGCGGCATCAGCATGTGGCGGGCGCGTTGCTCATGGCGGCGGCAGGGCTGGTCGGGCTGGTGCTCGTCGGTGCGCACGTGGTGCCGGCGCTGATCGCCCTCTGCTTCGTGACGTCCGGCGTGCTGTCGTTTTTCGCCACGTTCTGGTCGTTGCCCACCGCCTTCCTCCGGCAAACGGCCGCAGCGGCCGGTATTGCCTGGATCAACGCGGTCGGCAATCTCGGTGGCCATTTCGGACCGGACATCATCGGCCGCATCCGAACCGCCACCGGCAGCGCGAACTACGGGTTTCTTTTCCTCGCGGCGCTGGCGGTGGCAGGGGCCCTGCTCACACTCTTCGCTACGGGTGCACGTGAGCGGATCATGACCACACAGGAAGCCTGACGATGCAGATGCGGATGCGAATGCAGATGCGAATGCAGATGACGGGGCGCCGCGTACGGGCGGCCATCCTTCTCGGAGCGCTGGTCTCGCTCGCGCCGCGTCCGGCGCAAGCGCAGGCGGCGCCTGCCGCGACGGCCATCGACCGCGCCCTCGCCGCCAGCCAGTGGCGCGACGCGGTGCGCCTGCTCGACAGCGCCCTGACGGTGACGCCCCGTGACGCCACTCGACTACAGCAGCGAGGTCGGGCCCATCGTGAGCTCGCGCAGTTCGACAAAGCACTGGCGGACTACACCCTGGCACTTGCCGTGGACCGTCGCTTTGCCGCCGCCTACGGTGGCCGGGCGATCGTGCAGCAGCGTCTCGGCAACATCAACGCGGCGTTCGCTGACGTCGACAGCGCCCGCGCCCTCGGCATGAACGATCCGCAACTCGACCTCGTGGAAGGGATCTCCCACCTGATGAACGACGATGGCGCCAAGGCGTGGGCACGCTTCGACACGTACGTGCGCGCCGTGCCCGACGCCGCCCAAGGGTGGATGCTGCGCGGACGCGCCGCGGGGATATTGGGGCGCGACGCCGACGCCGAGAAGGACTTCACGGCGGCGATTGAACGGCGGATGCCTGGACCCGAGGTGTACACGCTGCGAGCGATGGCGAGAGTGGCACTGCGGAACACGGCCGGGGCCTGTGCCGATCTGACCGAGGCCGCGAACCGCGGCGACAAAACAGCCGCCGGCACGGTGACCAAGAACTGTCGTTAGGCGAACGAATCTGGCTTCGATTATTGTTCAGGTAACCGGAGGTAGCGCCATGACGAAGGTAGAGCAAATTGAGCAGGACGTTCGCCGGCTTTCAGAGCGCGAGTTGGCGAGTTTTCGCGCGTGGTTCAGCGACTTCGACGCCGCGGCGTGGGATCAGCAGTTCGAGGCGGACGCCACCGCAGGGCGGCTGGATGCACGTGCGGATGCCGCTCTCTCCGATCACGCTGCTGGGCGCTCACGCACGCTGTGACCCATCACGCCTCGCCCGCGTTCTGGACGTGCTATGACGCGCTGCCGGCTGATGTGCGTGCACTGGCGGACAAGCCGCGCTACTGAAGGAGAATCCGCGGCACCCGTCGCTGCGTTTCAAGCGCATCAGTCGGTTCCACTCTGTGCGTGTGGGTGCCCACTATCGCGCCCTCGCAGTGGACGCGCCGGATGGAGTCCTCTGGTTCTGGATTGGCAGTCACGCGGAGTACGATCGCATCGTCGCATAGCGATGCTCGCTGCAGTCGGGCGTACTCGGTAGCTCGCTGCGCTGGCGTTTCGTGTGCGCACCCGCTGCAGAACGCAAGGGTTCAGCAGCGAGGCATATCATGGTGCGGCGAAGCCGCAATCATTGGCTGCCTCGTCTGCTGCAACCCACAGTTAGACCTCAATGAGCAGAGCTATGAGCGTTGGGGAGCTAACAGAACCGAATTGAGGGGACGCCAGCTTAGGTGTCAGCTTAGGGCGTCCTCTTTGGTATTTCGAACGCCAGCTCCCAGTGTCCGCCACGTATAAGCGGACCGAGGACGAAACCTTCTTGTCGGCGGATCGCAATGATCCGCCACATTTGGGCTCCACCGCCACACCCAGCGAGTGGCCCCATTTGGGTGACGCTCATGTTCACGAGTACGGAATCAGTCCGTGCGCTGACCTGCAACAGTTCAGCAATGACGAACCACCGTTCGGGCGCGCCACACTTCGATTCATACGCGGCGCGGGCACTTTCGCGCGATACGACGACCGGTGGCTTTGAAGTGTTCGTCGGCACTTGCCGCAAGGCGTCCGCATCCGCTTGCCTGCGGGCGTCCGCACGGGCTGATAGCAGTGTTTCCTGACTTGGCGCGCTCGGGACGCTGGGTCCAAAGGTACGGGCGAAGAGGGAGTCGAGCACGCGCTTTTTGGCATTGGAAACCGGACGGTCGAGATCGCAGACGAACTGCACCGGGCCGGCATTGCAGAACTCAGAGGCTCGGACATACTTCCGGCCAGAAAGTGGCGAAAGCTCTTTCTCCAGTGCCGAAGCGGCCCGCGCGACAACCGAGTCCACATCCCGAGACGATGGCATCTGCGCGCCGAGGCCGGCGGTTGAGCCACAGACCAGTATGGTCCATAGAGCGCATCGTCCGAGGATTGAGTATGCGACGGTCGCGGACGTCATTGGGGAGTCCCGCAATAGGACACTTCAGACTCTACGAGCAATTCGTTGCCGGTCCCAAGGACGAGGTGCACGCTTTCGTGGATCGCGCTTCTCGTCATTTCTCCCCATGACCGGTTGAAGCCGTTGATCTGAGGTGCCGGATAGGGAAGGTCAGTTGATCTCGATACCCAAATATAGCCATCGCCCTAATTTGAGGTGCCCAGCGCGAGCTGGCCGTTCGGACCGGCAAAGGCGTTGTTCGAGTACTGTACGAGGTCGCTTTCGAGATGTGACCAGAGAGTATACCCATACTCCTGACAGAACCAGTCGGCGGAATCCAGGTATCGTTCAGCGGTGCAGTACATCCTTGCCTCCAAGGTCGGTTCGTTTTCGCAGGAGTCTCCGCCGACGAACCTTGGCCGGAGATTGTCAGTCAACGCGCTTGGCGCACTCGTGAAGTCGCCGCATCCGGCGAGCGTGAGCGACGCCAAGCCGATGGAAACGATGCAACGGCGGCATCGGGTCCCCGCTGCGAGAAGTCTGTGACAGAGCGACATAGCGAAGCTCGGGGGTAGGGAGAGGCGCGCAAGGTCAATCGGCGGGATCATGAGGGATCGCTGTTCGTGCATGTCTAACTGTCGTTAGGCCTCGGCGACCGTCCGCACACGGTTCAGTCGGAGGCCCAGCGCCAGCAGCACCGCTCCGCCGACCGAAAAGGTGATCGCCCCAAACACCGTCCCGGCCAGTGCCGTCTTCCGGCTCTCTCCCTCCCGCAACGTGCGCCCCGCCGCCGCGCCGAGCATCGCCACGACGAGAATCAGTCGGGCAATCAGCAGGCCGTGGTGCCGCGGCATGCGGGGGAGGCGGTGTTCGGCGGTGTGCGCTCCGCCAGACTGACCAATGCCGCGCCACTGCCACACGGCCCGTTGGCGCACGATGCGTCGCCAGAGCACGAGCGTCACCACCGCGAAGATGACGGTGCACCACAGCTGCAGCGCGTCGTGCAGCGGCACCGTCCCGCCAAAATGTGGAACAGGCGTGCGCAGGATCGGGAACCAGGGGACCAGCCATCCCGAGTGATTGCCGTGCGTCACGCCGTCCAACAACACATGGGACATGCCGCCCACCCACGCCGACACCGCCACGCGTCCCCATGCGCGCAGCGTCTGCGGCGGGCGAATCGCCGCCAGATCATGCGGCCGCCACCAGGCGTGATCCGGGACGTACGGCAGCAACGCGGGAATCAGCAGCACGGTCGTGACCC
Organism: Gemmatimonas phototrophica; assembly: GCA_945870175.1. Lineage (GTDB taxonomy): Bacteria > Gemmatimonadota > Gemmatimonadetes > Gemmatimonadales > Gemmatimonadaceae > Gemmatimonas > Gemmatimonas phototrophica_A. Next base: position 1,402 of record CAMBRJ010000076.1, on the reverse strand, counting down.
ACACCAACAGCGCGGTCAACGGAACCGTAAACCAGAATTGCGCCGACACCGTGTGACTGAGCAGCCAGTCGTCGTGCAGGCGGCCGATGAACTCCAGGTCCGGAGCCATACTCCCGATACAAAGCGCAATGCCGGAGAACCGCGCAGGCCAGCGGAGCTTCAGCGGGAGTACGAGCGCCTGATGAGACAGGAGTGTGGCGGGCATGTCGCTCCAGTGGCGTTGTCGTGGCGGTGTCCGAGTGGCTCGTCGTAAAGTGTCGTTGACAAACTCGACGGTCTCCCGACGATCACGTCGCGGGGCGGCGTCGGTCACGCAACGAACGCGCAACGCCGGCCGGCCAAAGCAGCATGTGTCCCGTCGACGCGCTGAATCGTCCATGCCGCAGAGCGCAGACGTGCCAGCAGTAGAACATGGCCTTGGCTGCAGATCCCACACGTCTTCCAGGGCAGTGACATCGTGCCGCAATTAGACCGTGTGTTGGCGCGCCTCGAGTCTGGCGCCGCCAGCCAGATCATTCTCGAAGCCGACGCCCCGATCCGTTGCCTCACTCCAACGGGACCGCAGGCGATCAGCCAGCAGGTGCTGTCGAGCAAGCAGGTGCTCGCGCTCGTGGGCGAGATGGCCGAGGCGGACCAGAAGGCGGCGGTCGCCATCGGCCGCGGTATCCGGTTTCTCTACACGTGGAACGACCGCCAGTGGCTCGTGGAGCAAGACGGCAGCGCCGTGCACACGCGACTCATCGTACGGAAATTCGTCGAGCGAGCCGCCGTGGCGGCGCCGGAGGCCGCGCCGGAGGCCGCGCCGGAGGCCGCGCCGACGCCAGCGCCGGAGGCCGCGCCGGCCCTCCGGCGGTATCGCGCCACCGACGTGCCCTTCGAAGATGCCGCCGACAGCGCCCTGGCCCGGGAGCGCTTCGAGGTGCTGCTGCTTGAACAGGTGCGCCGTGGCGCGGCCGATCTGCACCTGCGGGTAGGAGAGCCGCCCATTCTTCGTCTCGGCGGCGACCTGATTCGTCTCGAGGATCAGCCGGCCCTCGACGATACGTCGGTCTCGCGCATGGTGCGCTCGATCATGCCCGCCAAGAATAAAGCCGAGTTCGACGAGCACTGGGACACCGACTTCGCGCACGAGATCGCCGGGGTGTCGCGCTTCCGCGTGAACGTGCTACGCGACCGGAACGGCGTGGCCGCCGTGGTTCGCACCATCTCCAGCAACACGGTCACCGTGGAGCAGATGGGCCTCACCCCCGAAGTGCAGCAGCTGTGCGCGCTCACCAAAGGGCTCGTGCTCGTGACCGGCCCCACCGGATCGGGCAAATCGACCACGCTCTGCGCGCTGGTCGATCTGGTGAACCGCTCGCGGCACGATCACATCATCACCATCGAAGACCCGATCGAGTTC
>CAMBRJ010000075.1 GCA_945870175.1 Gemmatimonas phototrophica | reverse complement strand
CGCATCGAGCAGGATGCCTCGATCGTCGGAGCGCTGTTGGTAAGCGGGAAGCCCGACAGCTGGATTGCCGGCGCCGATATCGACGAACTGCGGCGTGTGACCTCGCCGATGGAAGGTGAAGCGCTGTCGCGTGGTGGACAGCAGCTGTTGAATCGTCTCGCGGCCATGCCTAAACCGTTCATTGCGGCGATTCATGGCGCGGCGTTGGGCGGCGGTCTCGAAATCGCGTTGGCCTGTCGTTATCGCATCGCGACCGATCACCCGAAAACGGTGCTGGCGCTGCCCGAGGTCCAACTGGGTTTGCTGCCTGGGGCTGGTGGCACGCAGCGTTTGCCGCGGACGGTCGGGTTGCAGGCCGCACTCGACATGATCCTCACCGGCCGGAACATTCGGGCCAAGAAGGCGTGGCAGATGGGGCTCGTGCACGAGCTGGTGCACCCGTCCATACTGTATGACGTAGCGGCGAAGCGCGTGCACGCGTTGGCCCGTGGTGACGCCACACCGACGCGTGCCCGTGCGCATGGGGCGAGCGACGTGCTGCTGGAAGACAACGCGATCGGGCGCAAGATCGTGTTTCGTCAGGCGCGTGCCACGGTGCTCAAGAAAACGCGTGGGCATTATCCCGCGCCGCTGGCCGCCATCGAGGCGATTCAGGCCGGCTATCTGCACGGGCAGGAGGCCGGGCTTCTCGAGGAAGCGCGCTGCTTCGGCGACCTGGCCGTGAGCGAGGTCAGCCGGGCGCTGGTGTCGATCTTCTTTGCAACCACCGCGCTCAAGAAGGACAATGGGCTCCCCGATGGCGTGACCGCCGATCCCGTACGCGTACGCAAAATCGGCGTGCTCGGTGCGGGGTTCATGGGGGCCGGCATCGCGACGGTGGCGGTTCAGGCGGGCACGATCGTCCGCATCAAGGATGCGTCGCTCGATCGCGTCGCGGCGGGGTCGCGCGCGGTGCGTGACGTGTTGCACGCGCGCGTGAAGCGCCGGCAGCTCACGCGACTGCAGATGGATAACACGCTGTCGCTGGTGGGCGGCACCATCGACTACAGCGGCTTTGCGAACGTCGACCTCGTGATCGAAGCGGTGTTCGAGGACCTGGCGGTAAAGCATGCGGTGCTGCGCGAGGTGCAGGCGGCGGCGCCGAGGGCCATCTTCGCGTCGAACACGAGTACGATCCCGATTCGCGACATCGCGACGGTAGCGGTGCATCCGGATCAGGTGGTGGGCATGCACTTCTTCTCGCCCGTCCACAAAATGCCGCTGCTCGAGGTCATTGTGACTCCCGAGACGAGCGCGCAGACCACGGCCACGGTAGTCGCGTACGGCAAGCAGCTCGGCAAGACGGTCATCGTGGTGCGTGACGGACCGGGGTTCTATGTGAACCGCATTCTCGCGCCGTACATCAACGAGAGCGGCAAGCTGCTCGACGAAGGCGCCTCGATCGATGCGATCGACGAGGCCCTGGTCGCGTTCGGCTTTCCGGTTGGTCCGATCACGCTGCTCGATGAAGTCGGTCTCGATATCGCCGGCAAGTCGGGACCCATCATGGCGGCGGCGTTCGGCGAGCGCATGCTTCCATCGGTCACGCTGCAGCGCGTCATCGAGAGTGGCCGACTGGGACGGAAGGCGAAGCATGGCTTCTATCGCTACGACGCGCAGGGCACGCGACAGGGCGTGGACCAGGGCGTGTACACCTTGACGCCGGCGACCGGATCGCGCACATCGGTGGCGGCCGAGGAGATTCAGCGCCGGACCGTGCTGCCCATGCTGAACGAAGCCGTACGCTGCCTGGACGACGGCATTATCCGTTCACCGCGTGACGGCGATATCGGCGCGGTGTTCGGCATTGGATTCCCGCCGTTTCGTGGTGGCCCCTTCCGATTTCTCGATGCGCTCGGCGCGGCCACCGTGGTCGCGCAGCTCGACGCGCTCAATGCCCGCTATCCGGGACGGTACGAGCCCTCCCCTCTCCTCCGTGCGAAAGCCGCCTCCGGTGAGCGATTCCATCCCTGACCCACTCTTTTCGGCTTACTGGGGTCGGACGCGTGGGTATATTCCCTCTATGCATCCGCGACGTCCGGGCGGTTTCCCCGCCGGCGATGCGCGATCCCCCTCCCGCTAGACTTCCGCGTCTCCGCGCCGAAATGCTTCGTTCCTCCCTCCTGTACCTCTCGCGCCAACAGCGCATCTTCGATTTCGTCAAGAACGTCGGTTTCGCGCGCCAGATGGCGTCGCGATTCGTGGCGGGCGAGACTATCGCGACCGCGCTCGCCGCGGTCGAGCAACTCAACGCCAAGGGCATTACCGCCTCGCTCGATTTGCTTGGCGAGTCGGTGTCGAGTGAAGCCGAAGCCCGGGACACCGGCCGGCAGTATCTCGAGATTCTCGACCGCATCGAGCAGAAGAAACTGCAGGCCAACGTGTCGGTGAAGCTCACCGCGCTGGGGCAGGACATCTCCGACGAACTCGGTCTGGAGATCGTGCGCCAGGTCCTCGAGCGCGCCAAGCAGTACAAGAGCTTCGTGCGTCTCGACATGGAGTCGAGTGCGTACACCGATCGGACGCTCGACACCTTCGAGCAGAAGCTCTACCCAGACTATCCCGAGAACGTCGGCGTGGTGCTGCAAAGCTCTCTGCGGCGTACGCTGAACGATGTCGAGCGCGCGAACGGACTGAAGTGTCGCGTGCGCATCTGCAAGGGCGCGTATCTCGAGCCGGCCACGGTCGCGTTCCCCGACAAGGCCGACGTCGATCGTAACTATGTCGAGGCCATGCACCGCCTGATGGAGCACGGCAATTATCCCGGCATCGCGACGCACGACGAACTGATCATCAACGAAGCCAAGCGTTTCGCGAAGGAGCGTGGCATCGCCTCCGATCGCTTCGAGTTCCAGATGCTGTACGGGGTGCGGCGCGACTTGCAGGAGCAGATCGTGAAGGAAGGGTACCGGATGCGAGTGTACGTGCCATTCGGCAGCCAATGGTACCCCTATCTCATGCGGCGCCTGGCCGAACGCCCCGCCAACATCGCGTTCATGGCGGGCAACATTGTGAAAGAGTCATTGTCCCGCTGACCGAACATCACGGACACCACCATCCCGCCGATCATGACGCGGGAGACGAGCGCACGCTGGGCGGCTATATGGCCGTCCACAAGCGTCCTGCCGCCTTCGACGGCGTGGATGGGCACGCGTACTCCGCGGACATCCTTACCGATACAACCGGCGACCGCTCGGCGCCTTGGGGTGCGTACCTGATGTTCGTCAAGTGGGGCGTCGGTGAACCGGAGGTGCAGGGACATCTCGAAACCGGTTTCCTCATTACCGGCGCCAGCGAAGCCGTCGTGCGCCATCAACTGGGTGGCATGGCGCTTGGCACGGTGAAGGCCACGCTGGATGGCCTCATCCGTGGGCGAACGCCGTGACCGAGGGTACCATCGACGGCGTGGTCATGCAGGGCACCGGTGGCATCTGGCAGGTGCGCACCGACGACGGCGTGCTCTTCGACGTGTCGCTTCGCGGACGACTCAAGCACGAAGCACACGGCTCTCTCAAGCTCGCCGTCGGGGATCGGGTCACGATCGGTCGCGTGGCCGACAGCGATTCGTGGGCGATCGACCGCATTCATCCGCGGCGCAGCAAGCTCGCGCGCCGCGCGCCGGCTGGTGCACGCGGCGAACGCATCATCGTGGCCAATCTCGATCAGGTGCTGGTGGTGTTCGCGGCCGCGCGCCCCGAGCCGCACCCGCGTATGCTCGATCGCTTCCTGGTGATCGCCGAGGCGAACGGGCTCGCGGCGCGGATCATTATCAATAAGATCGACCTGGTCGACGCGAGTACGGTCCGCGAGCGATTCGACGAGTTCGTGCAGGCAGGCTATCCGCTGCACCTCGTCAGCGTCGTCACGGGCGAAGGGCTCGAGGAATTGCGCGACGAAATCGCCGGAAAGGATTCGGCGCTCACCGGACCGTCTGGCGTGGGCAAGTCGTCGTTGATGAACCGGTTGTTTCCGGGGCTCGATCTGCGAACGGCCGAGATCAGTGACAGTGTGAACAAGGGACGGCATACGACCGTCGGCGCCGTGTTACATCCGCTGCCGGGCGGCGGGTTCGTGGCCGATACGCCGGGACTGCGCGAAGTGGGCCTCTGGGGCATCGACGCCCGCGAGATCGCTCAGTGCTTCCCCGAGTTTCGCCCCCTGATTCACGACTGCCGTTTCGCCGACTGCACGCACACCGTGGAACCGGAGTGCGCCATCAAGGAAGCGATTCGCCATGGCACCGTAGGCAGGGGGCGATACGAGAGCTACGTAAAGCTCCGCGAGGAGCTCGCCGAACAGAGCTGAGGTGCTACTTCGAGCGCACCGTGCCCAATCCACCGTCCACGCCGTACAGCTGCCCCGTCACCCAGGTGGCGTCTGGTCCTAGCAGCCACGCCATCAGACTGGCGACGTCACCCGGCTGACCAATGCGGCCGAGGGCATGCATGGCTTGTGATGCTTGAACGGCGGGCGCCGAGCCGGTAATACGCGCCGTGAGTGGCGTCTCGACCAGTCCCGGGGCTACGGCGTTTACGCGGAGACCACGCGACGCGTAGGTGGCGGCGGCCGAGAGCACGAGGCCGTTCACACCGCCTTTGGCCGCCGCAATGGCTTCGTGGTTCGACAGGCCGATGCGCGACGCCGCGGTGCTGCACAGCACGACCGCACCACCGTCGGGCATCACCCGCGCGGCGGTGCGGACGACGCCGAATGCGCTCGTGAGATTCTGGGCGATCGTCTGCTGAAACTCCTCGAACTTGGTGAGGTGCGCCGGTTTGAGGAGCAGCGAGCCCACGCAGTTCGCCATGCCGCCCATCGTGCCGAAGCGCTCACGCGCCAGGTCGGCCACGCGGTCGATCTCCGTCCAGTCGGTGGCGTCGCTGGTGGCGTAGGCGGCCCCCAGTTCGGCGGCCAGTGCGGCCAGTGGTTCCTCACGGCGCGCGGTGAGAAAAAGCGGCGTGCCGGCAGTGGCAAGACGACGGGCAAGGGCGGCGCCGACGCCGCCGGTTGCCCCGAATATGAGAACCGCGTGCGATGTCTGTGACATGCACGCGGAACTCTTAATGCACGCGTTCGGTTCCCGTGACCGGCCTTACGGCGACAGTCGGCGCTTCACCCACGCGCCCGCTTCACGGCGGAACTGAATGCGATCGTGCAAACGACTCTCGCGACCCTGCCAGAACTCGAGCTCTTCAGGAATAATGCGGAATCCGCCCCAATGCTCGGGCAGCGGTACCAACCCGGTGGCAAATCGCGTCTCGTTCTCCGCCAACTGCTGCTCCAGCACCGCGCGGTCGGTCAGCACCATGCTCTGGTGTGACGTCCACGCCCCCACGCGGCTGGGCAGCGGACGCGACTGGAAGTATGCGTCCGACTCCGCGCGACTCACCCGCTGGACCGCGCCGTTGATGCGCACCTGCCGCTCCAGCTCCGCCCAGAAAAAGCACAGTGATGCGTGCGGGTTGTCGGCCAGCTCCTGTCCCTTCCGGCTGCGGTAGTCTGTGTAGAACACGAAGCCCCGCGCATCGCAGCCCTTCAAAAGCACCATGCGGGCCGACGGATAGGCGTCTGGCGTCGCGGTGGCCAGGCACATGGCGTTCGGCTCGACCACGGCCGCGTTCACAGCTTCGTCGAACCAGCGCGTGAACTGCGCGATGGGATCGGCCGCGACGTCGTCCTCCGAGAGCGAGGCGCGTCGGTATTCGGTGCGGATGTCGGCGATGGTCATACGCTCAGACCTCCACCATCGGCAGGGCCGCCCGTGGATACGAATCGGGCACGTCGGCGAACGGATCTCCCACCAGCGGCGCACCATCAGGCGTCTCGAGCACGAAGCCCGCGTCTTCGATCATGCGCAGGTCGTCGCGCGCGGTCTGCCCCTGCGTGGTGAGATAGTCACCGATGAAAATCGAGTTCGCCGGATACAGCCCCATGACCTGCATGCTGCGTAGGTGCACTTCCCGCCCGCCCGACACGCGAATTTCCTGCGTGGGCAGCAGGAAACGGTACAGCGACAAAATGCGCAGGCAACGACGCGGATCAAGCTCACGCACGCTGGCGAACGACGTGCCGGGCACCGGGATCAGGAAGTTTACGGGCACACTCTTCACATCGAGTTCGCGCAACGACAGCGCCAGATCGATCACGTCGTCGTCGCTCTCACCCATGCCGAGAATACCACCGCTGCACGTCTTCATGCCGGCCGACTTCACCGCTTCCACCGTGTTCACCCGATCTTCGAACGTGTGCGTGCCCACCACTTCCGGCGTGAAGTTGGCCGACGTGTTGAGATTGTGATTGACCGTCTCCACGCCGGCGTCCTTCAGGCGCAGCACCTGCTCCTCGTTCAGCAGACCGAGACAGGCGCACACCTTGAGGTCGTGTTTCGCGCGCACGGCCCGTACGGCGTCGAGCACCTTGTTGAACACCGTCTCACCAGGCGCACGTCCGGAGATCACCATGCAGAACGTGCCCGCCTTCAACTGCGCGGCGCGATCGGCCGCTTCCATGATCTTCTCCAGCGCCATCATCGGATACTTCTCGATTTCGGCCGTGGAGATCTTGGACTGCGAGCAGTAGCCGCAATCTTCCGGGCACAGGCCGCTTTGCGCGTTTAGCAGAAAGTGTAGGCGCACGCGATTGCCCCACGTGGCGCGTCGCACGCGGTACGCGGCCGCCAGCTGGTCGAGCAGCTGATCATCAGGAGCGGACAGCACGGCATGCGCCTGTTCACGCGAGATGAGCTCGCCAGCCAAGGCATGGTCAGCGAGCAGTTGCCAGTCAGAGAATCCGGACGACATGGAGATCATGGAGAAGAAGGGGAAAGCAGTGCATCGAGACCGCCGCCTTGGGCGGCCGCCGCGAGTATATCGAGATCATCGGGACGGTCGACCCACGGGAAACGCAGTATCGTATAGTGCGGCAGCAGCGCCACCAGCGCATCGAAGTTGGTGGCCTCGGCAATGGTGGCGTCGCGGTGGGCGAGTGCGGTGAGTACGATCGCCCGCACCGGCACGCCGGCCGCCTCGGCCGCACGGACCGAAAGCAGCACATGGTTCAACACACCCAACTTGTTGCCGGCAACCAGAATCAAGGGGGCGTGCCAACGCGCAAAGAGGTCGAGGTACGACAGGCGGATATCGATCGGCACCAGCAAGCCGCCGGCACCCTCCACCAGCACCACATCGGCGTCCTCCTCGAGTCGTGCCAGCGCCACGTCGAGGACAGCGATGTCGATACGCACGTGGGCACGCGCCGCGGCAATCATGGGGGCCAGTGGCTCCTCGAGCGCGTACGGTCGCACCACCGACAACGGCAGCGTCGACCCACAGGCCGCACGCAGTCGATCCGCGTCGGAGGCCAGCCCGCTCTCGGACACCCTCCGTTCCACGACACCGCTCTCGATCGGCTTCATCGCCTGCACGCGGAGTCCCAGTTGGCGCGCCCGTGCGGCCAATGCGCATGACACGACCGTCTTACCGATACCGGTATCGGTGCCGGTCACGCCCAAGCGGATCGGCCGAGTCATCGGTCGAGTCAGCGGCCTAGTCATCGACCGGGCCACCCGTGGTCAGCGTCTCCGCCCGCGCACCGCCAAGGAAGCGGTGTATGACGCCGTACACGAGATCGAGCTCGCTGTCGGTGATGCAGTACGGCGGCAGGCAGTACGCCACATTGCCGAGCGGTCGTAGCAGCACGCCTTCCTGCAGGGAATACGCGGCGAGTTCGCGGCCGATGTCGCTGAGGTAGCCGGCTGGCGCGTCCAGCTCGACCGCCGCGATCGTGCCGATCTGCCGCACCGCGCGCACACCCTTCACGCCGCGGAGCGCGTCGAGATGACGGGCGTGGGCCACTTCGATGCGCACGCGATCATCTTCGCTGTCGTCGTCGAACAGTTCCAGCGACGCCAGTGCAGCGGCGCAGGCAATCGGGTTCGCCGTGTACGAGTGGCCATGAAAGAACGTCTTCGTGCGGTCTTCACTGCGGAAGGCATCGAAGATGTCTTCGGTGGCCGCGGTCGCCCCGAGCGGCAGCACACCACCGGTGAGTCCCTTCGACATGCACAACAGGTCGGGGCGTACGTCGGCCCGTTCGCACGCGAACAGCGGACCGGTGCGTCCAAAGCCGGTGAGCACTTCATCGGCGATCAGATGCACGCCGGCGGCCGCCGTGCGCTCGCGGATGTCCTGCAGCACTTGCTCGTCCCACACGCGCATGCCGCTCGCTCCGAGCACGAGCGGCTCCACGATCACCGCCGCGAGTTCGGTGCCGCGCTCGGCGATCAGCGCATCGAGCGCCGCGATCGTATTGCCTTCGGTGGGGTCGGGCAACCGCGCCACTTCGAACAGCAGCGGTTCGTACATCTGTGTGAAGACACCGCGCCCGCTCGCCGCCATCGCGCCGAACGTGTCGCCGTGGTACGCGTTGTCCAGCGCCGCGATCAGGCGACGCGGCGTCCCGCGATTGGCGAACGACTGCAGCGACAGCTTGATCGCTACCTCGACCGCGGTGGAGCCGTCGTCGGAGAAGAAGATCTTCGAGAGGCCGCGCGGCAAGCGCTGCACGAGTTCCGCCGCGAGTGCCGCCGCCGGCTCGTGCGTGAAGCCCGCGAAGATCACCTGGTCGAGACGCTTCGCCTGTTCAGTGATCGCGTCGATGATGTCGTCCTGACAGTGCCCGTGCGTGGTCACCCACCACGACGAAATCGCATCGAGGATCGGCCGCTCGTTCGTGTCGTACAGCCAGGCGCCCTTGGCCCGCACGATCTGCACCGGGAGCGGGGCCTGATGGTGCTGGGTATACGGGTGCCACACGTGCGCTGCGTCGTGCAGCTGCACGAGATCAACGCTGCTTTGCACCGCGGCGTCATCGTCGTCGTCGTCGTCGCGGTCGATGCCGTCGCTGAAGCCTTCGAGATCGTCGACCGAGTTCTCCTCGAGGTCGAAACCATCGTCATCGTACTGTGCACTCATACCGGCATCCCGCGCATGGCGTCAATGAGATTGGCGGCGAGGGCGTCCACGAGTTCCATCGGGTGCACGGCCGACACCGAGATGCGCAGCCGTGACGTGCCAGCCGGTACGGTGGGGGGACGCACGCCACCCACCAGAAATCCGCGCCGGCGCAGATCGGCCACCAGCCGCATCGTGTGCATCGGATCGCCGATCAACACCGGAATGATGTGCCCGTCGCGCATGCCCGGCGCCTCGCGGCCGGCGGCGCGCAGGCGCTCGCGCAGGCGATTGGCCCGTTCGCGCACCGCATCACGACGCCACGATTCCACCTGGACGATGCGCAGCGCCTCCAGCGTCGCCGCCGAAATGGCGGCCGGCGCGCCGGTGGTGTAGATGAACGATCGCGCGCGGCTGATGAGATAATCCACCAGCACCTGCGAGCCGGCCACGTAGGCACCGGATGTGCCCATC
>CAMBRJ010000074.1 GCA_945870175.1 Gemmatimonas phototrophica | reverse complement strand
CAGCTCCACGGTGGCGCCCAGCTCACGGCACACCTGCACGCGGAAGGCGTTCGCCGTTTTGGGCATCACCACCGTGGCGGTGGTGCCGAGCACGCGCGCCGAGTAGCCGAGCGAGATGGCGTGATTGCCGGCCGAAACGCCCACCACTCCACGGGAAAGCGCATCGGTGTCGAGATCGAGCATCACCGATAGCGCACCGCGCGGCTTGAAGCTGCCGGTGCGCTGAAACAGTTCCTCCTTGAGCCACACGCGGGTGGTGTCGCCCACGGCGCGGGCCATTGCGTCGTCCACCAGCAACCGCACCGGGGTGGTGATCACGCGATCGCCGAGCCGTGCCCGGTTGGCGCGGATGGCATCGATGGTGGGAAAATCGACAGCAACGTGCGGATCGCTCACGGCGCTGGTCGTTTGTACAGGCCCACCAGCACGCCCTTGCCGCGAATGTGCGACGCCATGGCGGCCATCACCTCACGCCGCGTGAGCGGCGGCGACATGCCGGTGGGCGCCACGTTCACCATGGCATCGAGCGCATACAACTCGAACACGTAGTGATGCGCCGGCCCCGTGGCCGGTGCGGCGGGGCCACGATAGTACGGGCCGGTGCCACTGATCTGTCGCATGCCGTTGGCCGCCTGCGCGCCCTGCGGCACGCCCTCGGGCAATGACGTCGCGGTGCCGGGGATATTCCACGCCATCCAGTGCAGCAGGTCGTCGGTGCCATCACCGATGGCCGCGTCGGCATCGTGCACCAGCAGCACGAAGCTTCGGGTGGAATCGGGGGCGCCGCTCCAGCTGAGTGCCGGCGACACATCACGTCCGGTCTGCGCGTGGCGTGCCGGCATCATGCCGCCGTCGGTGAAGGCGCTGGACGTCAGCGTCATCACCCGCATCGGCGCGCGAGCGGCGGCGCGGGCGGGCTGCGGGGCGGCTGGCGTGGCGGGTCGCGCCTGCGCGACGGCGTTGGTGGCGGTACATAACACCGTGGCCGCGACCAAAAGCCGCGACACCCTGTGCGCCTTCGTCTGAAGCGTCGTCATCGCGGTGTTCATGAGAAGGACTTCGGCATGCGCTTGCGCCACACGTCGTACCGCGCGCGCAGGGTCTTTACCGGGTTGAGATTTTCGCCCGCCTTGATGGCGTTCGGCCCGCCCTGCTCCGGCTGCGTCACCGTGAGATACATCGCGTACGTCCCGTTGTTGTGCGAGTCGCCGCTGGTGTCGTTCTGATTGGCCATCAGGATATAGGCGATGTACGACGTGCGCCCTTCGCATTGACTGGCCGGGGCCGAGCCGTCGGCCGGAAGGGGCGGACACACACAGCGGCTATCTCCGCCGTATTGGTCGGCCGTTTCGAGGGCCGCCATCACGCGATCGGTGAGGGCACCCTTGGTGTGCAGAAACGCCTTCACCGCGTTCGGGATCACTTCCCCGGGACGCAGGATGTTGCCCTGAATCGAGTAGTAGATCTGCGTGCCCGGTACGCGACCCTGGATATCCTGCGACACGTAGCCGTTGGTGAGCCCCGAGTGGCCGGCGCTGCGCCCGGTGAGGTCGAGGATACCGAACTGCCGTGACTGAAAAGACGGGTCTTCCGACAGCATCTCGATGATGCGCGCCGGGTCGGTGCCCTTGGCGAGCTCGCGATACACGAGCATTTGATTGGCGTGGGTACCGTCCACGCCGGCCTGGCAGGCGGCGACGCCCTTCCCGGGTACGACGACGGCCTGGACGCCCATCAGGAAGGCGTCGTTGTTATTGACGCACGTGGCCGAGGCGATGACGACGCGTCCGGTCGCCGCGTCGACGGCGATCACCGACCACGTGGCGTGGGCGGCGCGGGGGAGCGTCAGCGAGAGCGCCAACAGGACTGCCGCATAACGGACTGCCGCAGAACGGCGCGTCGTGCCCAAGCGGCGGAGCAAATGAGATATCAGCATGTCGCTAACGTGCCCCGCGAGCATGCCGAGACGCAAGGGTCGAGCGACTTACCGTCGCGCCAACCGCACGGCCCAGTCGTACACCCCACTGTATTGCTCGGCCGCGTGGTCCCACGAATGGTCCTCGCGCATGCCGCGCGCCCGCAGCAGGGACCAGCTCTCGCGGTCGCGATACACCTGCAGGGCGCGGCCCATGGCGTCGGTGAAGTGGCGCACGTCGTACGGATGGAAGCGGAAACCGTTGCCGTCGTACCCTTCGCGCACGGTGTCGTTGAGGCCACCCGTGGCGCGCACGATCGGCACGCTGCCATAGCGCAGCGCAATCATCTGGCCCAGTCCGCACGGTTCGAAGCGTGAGGGCATGAGGAACGCGTCGCTCCCCGCGTAAATGCGCTGAGCCAGCGCCGCGTCGAACCCGATGCGGGTGGCGATCCGGTGCGGATGCGCGCGCGCATGCTGTTGCATCACAAACTGCAGATGCGCATCGCCCGAACCGAGCACCACCAGCTGCGCGTCAGTGCGCTGCAGCAGCCACGGCATGGCCTGATCAAGCAGGTCGAGCCCTTTCTGCTCTACCAATCGGGACGCGATTCCCAGCAGCGGGCGATCGGGCGCCGCGGGAAGACCGAACTCCACCTGTAATGCGGCCTTGCACACGGCCTTCCCCGACAGATCGTCGACATCAAACGTGGCCGCGAGATGCGCGTCGGTGGCTGGACCGAAGGTGTCGCGGTCGATCCCGTTCAGGATGCCCACCACCCGGTCGCGTTTGGCGCGCAACAATCCCTCCAGCCGCTCGCCGTACTCGGGCGTCATGATTTCCTGCGCGTACGTCGGGCTGACCGTCGTCACGACGTCGTTGAACAGGATCCCGCGCGCCATGAAGTTGAACGTGCCCGCAATGCCGGGACCCATGCCGTCTTCAAGCAGCCCACCTTCGGTGAGACCGGCCAGGGCCAGCGTCTTGGTGCTGCGCTGTCCCTGATAGGCGAGGTTGTGGATCGTGAACACCGTGGCGATGTGACCGAAGGTGTAGGCGACATACGTCTTCAGGTAGTTCGCAATCAGCGCGGCATGCCAGTCGTGACTGTGCACCACTTGAGTCTGCCACCGTTCCACTTCGCGCAAATGCTGCATCAGCGCCAGCACACCGCGCGCGAACAGAATGAACCGGCGATCGTCGTCCCCTTCACCGTAAATCGCCGTGCGTTCGAAGGCCGCCGGAATATCGAGCAAATAGATCGGTGTTTCACTGCCGGCCATCCGCCAGATGCGCAATTCTTCCTGTCGCTCGCCAACGGTCAGGAAGGTGGCGGCGATGGGTCCCTCGACCGGGATGCCGCGCTCGCGCAGCGCACGGAAGTAGGGCATCACGACGCGCACGTCATGCCCGGCGCGCCGCAGGGCGGCGGGGAGGGCGCCGGCCACATCGGCCAAACCACCCGTCTTGATCAGGGGCGCGACTTCTGCGGCGGCGAAGAGGACGTTCATGGCATGAAAATGCATCGCGGAATCGCTGCGGTACACCCTTCCGCGCAGTCAACTGGAGCGACAGAATGAGAAGAGATCGACTCCTTGTCCCGATTTCGAGCGCCCCCAGACATGACCGCTTCGTCCCGCTCCGGCTTTCTCGCCAGAAACGCCATGGCGTATGTGCTCGCCGGAGGCCGCGGCTCACGGCTGTACGAACTCACCGATCGACGCGCCAAGCCGGCCGTGTATTTCGGCGGCAAGACGCGCATCATCGACTTCGCGCTCTCCAATGCGCTCAACTCCGGCATTCGCCGCATCGGGGTCGCCACGCAGTACAAGGCGCACAGCCTCATCCGCCACCTGCAGCGTGGCTGGAACTTCCTGCGTCCCGAGCGCAACGAAAGCTTCGACATTCTGCCGGCCAGTCAGCGCGTGAGCGAGACGCAGTGGTACGACGGCACCGCCGACGCCGTGTATCAGAACATGGACATCATCGAGGCCTATCACCCGGAGTACATGGTGGTCCTCGCTGGCGACCATATCTACAAGATGGACTACGAGCTCATGCTCGAGCAGCACGTCGATCAGAATGCCGATGTCACCGTCGGCGTGCTCGAAGTCGCCCGCAAGGACGCGTCGGGTTTCGGCGTGATGCACGTCGATGCCGACGATCGCATCGTGCACTTCCTCGAGAAGCCGGCCGATCCGCCGGCGATCCCCGGCAGCCCGGACACGTCGTTGGCCAGCATGGGCATTTACGTGTTCAAGACGACGTTCCTGTTCGAACTGCTGCGTCGCGACGCGGCCGACCCGAGCTCGTCGCGCGACTTCGGCAAGGACATCATTCCGTACGTCGTGGCGAACGGCAAGGCCGTCGCGCACCGCTTCGGCACGTCCTGCGTGAAGGCCGATCGCGAAGTGGAAGCGTACTGGCGCGACGTCGGCACGATCGACGCGTACTGGGAGGCGAACATCGACTTGACCAGCGTCGTCCCGTCGCTCGACTTGTACGATAACGATTGGCCGATCTGGTCGTACAGCGAGATCACCGCCCCCGCCAAGTTCGTGCACAACGACACGCACCGTCGCGGCGCCGCCATCAATTCGCTCGTCGCCGGCGGCTGCATCGTGTCGGGCTCGCACGTCGAGAAGTCGCTGCTCTTCACCGGCGTGAAGGTGCACTCCTTCGCGCATCTCAATGGTGCGGTGGTCCAGCCCTACGCCGAGATCGGGCGTGGGGCGCGACTGCGCAATGTGGTCATCGATCGCGGCGTGGTCATTCCCGCCGGATTGGTGGTCGGCGAGGACGCCGAGAAGGATGCTCGTTGGTTTCGGAGAACCGAGAAGGGGCGGGTGCTCATCACGCAACCGATGATCGACAGACTCCCGGAGTAGCGACGAGATCTGCGTGGTGAGTGTTCAGTCGCTGATATCAGACTGCTTATAGTGTTCAGAATTGAGCACCAACAGTGCTCGGTCTCGAGCATATGGTTGCTCCCGTGTGCGGCGACCACGATGGCGCTGCGGAACACACCGCGGTCATCAACCGCTCGATACTGAGCACTGTCGGTGCTGAACTCCGAACACTATAAGCAGTCTGATATCAGCAACTGAACACTGACAGCCTGAGCTGTCCTCCAGCTCCGTGCGTCCGCTACCCGTTCAGGTTGTACCGCATGATTCCCGCGTGCACGCCGGTCATGTCGCGCTCGAGTTCGTACACGTCACCACGTGGCCCGGGCGCGGCCGCCACCACGGCCTGCAGCGCGGCGCGCTCACTCGCCGAGAACTCCAGCGACAGCGAGGCCAGCGTGGCCGGCAGGTGATCGGCGTGTCGCGCGCCGACAATCACCGACGTCACGGCCGGCTCGTCGAGCACGGCGCGAAGCGCGACCGCACCGATCGTGCTGGCATGCGCATCGGCGATGCCGCGCATGGTGCGCAGCAACTGCTGAAACGCCACCCAGCCGCCGAACTCGTCGATGATCAACTTGTACTTCACCAACGAACGATTCTCGAGTGGCTCGATGGGCTCGTGCGCGCCAAGCCAGCGCTCGTGAAAGAATCCCCCGGCCAACGCACCGTACGTCAGCAATCCCACCCCACGTTCGGCGCACAGCGTGGCCATGGCGCCCAGCGCGCGGCGATCGAGCAGCGAGCACTGCACCTGATGCGACACGATCGGGATACCGGCGTCGAGCAGCGTCCGCAGACGCGACGTATCGAAGTTGGTCACGCCAAGCTGGCGGATCTTGCCACTGCGCTTGAGCTCGGCCAGATGGCCGGCCGCCTCGAGCCATCCCTCGATGTCAAAATTCCACCAGTGGAACTGCACCAGGTCGAGCGTATCCACGCCGAGACGCGTGAGGGAGCGATCGATGAGGCGCTCGAGCTCGGCGCGCGTGAGCGTGGGCAGTGCATCACGGTCGGGCACGCACTTGGTATGCACGCGAATCGTCGGCGCGGCTGCACCGTACCGTTCACGCCAACCGCACAAGAACTCGCCGATGAGCTCCTCCACGCCCGTATAAATGTCGGCACAGTCGAAGGCCATGATACCCGACTCGGCGAAGGCCATCATGTCGGCGATAGCCTCCGCGCGGTCGACGGTGCCATGTCCACCGGCCAACTGCCAGCCGCCCTTGATCAGACGGGGAACCACGTAGCCAGGAGCGAGTTCGCGCGTGGGGACGGGAGGACGGTACGCGGCGCTCATGATTGCCCCGCCGCGGGCAGCGGTACCAGCGTCACGTCGGCATGACGGAACGTCGAGGTACCGGTACGCGTGATGCGAAATCGTCCGCCGCAATGCGGATCGGGGCAGGCGATGTCGGCGTCGGTCGTCATCCAGTCGTTGGGATGCGTAGGACGCTGCTTGGCCGGCAGCAGCGGCAGCAGCGCGGCCAGCGGATAGAGCGGAAACGTCTGCCCCGCCGGGAACGCCAGGTTTTCGCCGCGCAGCGTGAAGAAATCGCCCGCCTGATGGTTGCACACCATGGGGCGGTCGGTGGCCATCACCTCCACGCGCAGATCGTACAGCGTGAAGGCGTCGTCGCGCGGCGTCGGCGTCGCATCCCGTGCGGGATCCCGATTGGTCTCAGACATGGCGCGAACGATAGCGCCACACGACCTTTTCCTGCCATATGTCACGCCCTATGCCCAGTCCATCGACTTCCCCTGACCCGTCCCCGCCGCCGCTCGCGTTTCACGGCGGGCTTGCCGGGGCGCTCGCCCCCTTCGCCGCGTTCCTCGGCGGCGTGGCCTGGCTGGCGCTGAACGGCGCGCCCGACGAGAAGGGGTTCTGGCCGATTCTGCTGGGCGCGCTCACTCTGGGCCTCGTGCTCGCCAAGGATCGCGAGCGATATGCCGAGGCGATGCTGGACGGCATGAGCCAGCGCGTGGTGATGGTGATGCTGTGTGCGTGGCTGTTTGCTGGCGTGATGGGGGCGGTGCTGAGCGCGGGTGGCCTGGTGACCGGACTCGCTTGGGCTTCGCGCACGCTGGGGCTGAGCGGCGGTGCGTACGTGGCGGCGACCTTCCTCACCACCGCGATCGTGTCCACGGCCACCGGCACGAGCTTCGGTACGATCCTGTTGTGTGGCCCGATTCTCTATCCGGCGGGCGGGGCGGCCGGTGCCATGCCGGCGGCACTCATGGGTGCGGTGCTCGCTGGCTCCACGTTCGGCGACTCGATGTCGCCGGTTTCGGATACCACGATTGCGTCGAGTGGCACGCAGCGCGTGGACATCGGCGGCACCGTGCGCAGTCGGTTGCGATACGCCATACCGGCGGGACTCGTAGCCCTGGTGGCGTCGACGTTGTTGGGCGGAGGAGCGGTGGTTGAGGCCGTGAGCACTGCGGTTACTGGAGCAACCGCTTCCGCACCAGCCTCACCGAAAGGATTGGTCCTGCTGCTCTCGCCCGCGCTGGTGATTGCTATGCTGCTGCGCCGCACGCATCTCATCACCGCGTTACTGACCGGCGTCGCGACCGCCGTGGGTATCGCCCTCGCCTTTCAGCTGGTGGCTCCGTACGACCTGCTGCATATCGCGCCCGACACCTTCGGCGCGACGGGCGTGCTGGTGGACGGCATGCAGCGCGCGATCGGCGTGAGTGTGTTCACGCTGCTGCTCGTGGCGTTGGTGGGCACGCTGCAGGCCACGGATGTGCTCGATCGGTTGGTGCGCGCCTCGGAGCAGCGGGCGCACTCGGCCCGGGCCGCCGAAGGCTGGATGGTGGGTGTGGTGTCGGCGGCGGTGCTGCTGACCACGCATAGTGTGGTGGCCATTCTGGCCGTCGGCGAATTTGCGCGGCACACCGGTGAGCGTTTCGGCATCGACGGGTATCGTCGCGCCAATCTGCTCGACCTCACCGTCTGCACGTGGCCCTTTCTGTTGCCGTATTTTCTTCCCACCATTCTCACCGCTAGCGCCAGTCGCAGCGGCGAAGCCTTCGGGATGCCGCCACTGGCCGCCGGTACCGTGGGGCTGTACAACACGTACGCGTGGGCCCTGGTGGCGATGGTGCTGTTCGCGGTGATCACTGGTTACGGGAGAAAACGTTCATGACGGTCGCTCGACGTGTAGGCCTGCTGCTCTCGGTCTTGTTGCTCGGCGCGCCGACGGTGCCCCTTCGCGCGCAAGTGAACGCGGCATCGGGTGCGCCGCCCAACATCGTGCTCATACTCACCGACGACGTGGGCTACGGGGACATCGGCAGCTACGGGTCACGCGACATCCGCACACCCAACATCGATCGCCTCGCTCGCGGCGGCGTGCGCCTGACCGACTTCTATGCGTCGCCTCAGTGCACACCCACGCGCGCCGCACTCATCTCGGGTCGCTACCAGCAGCGCGTGTCCTTGGAACGCGCCCTCGGCAGCGCCGGCGCATGGCTACGCACCGGCCTTCCCGCCAACGGCAGCACGCTGCCGCGGTTGCTCAAAAACGCCGGCTACACGACGGGTCTCGTGGGGAAATGGCATCTGGGTTATCTCCCGGAGTATTCGCCCAACACGCACGGCTTCGACTACTTCTACGGCTTCCTGGCCGGCTACATCGACTTCTACACGCATACGCGTGGAGGCGACGGCCTGCCCGATCTGTACGAGAACGGCGTGGCGGTCAGCGACAGCGGCTACATGACCGATCTCATCACGTCGCGCGCCGTGCGCTTTATCGAGAAGAACGCGGCGCAACCGTTCTTTCTCGAAGTCGCGTACAACGCGGCGCACTGGCCGTTTCAGCGACCGGGGCATCCCACGCGCGCGGCCAACAACGCGCGCTTTCAAGGCCCCGACGATTCCCTTCCCGCCACCCGTGCCGATTATATCGCGATGCTCGAACACGCCGATGGTGGCGTCGGCACCATCATGGCCACCCTCAAGCAGCGCGGGCTCGACAAGAACACGCTGGTCATCTTCACCAACGACAACGGCGGCGAGTGGCTGTCGAACAACGCCCCGCTGTTTCATCGCAAGGATACGCTCTGGGAAGGTGGCATCCGCGTGCCCGCCATCTTCTGGTGGCCGTCGGTGCTGCCGGCCGGCCGCACGGCGAACACGCCGGGCATCACGATGGATCTCACGGCGACCGTGCTGACCGCGGCGCGCACGCTGGTGCCCGCGAACTTCGAAGGACGCGATCTCGTGCCGATGTTAGCGGGGCGCACGAGTGCGGCGACGCTGGCCGAACGGCCACTCTTCTGGCGCATCGACACGCGCGATCGGCAACAGCGCGCGGTACGTCGCGGTCGCTGGAAGCTGTTGGTGGACGGCGACGATCAGTTGCTCTTCGATCTGCCGCGCGACATCGGTGAGCGGCACGATGTCGCGGCGAGCCATCCGGCCGTCGTCCGGGAGCTGCAAGCCCTGCTTACCGCGTGGGAAGCCGACGTGGACGCCGAGGCGACGCGGACGGGGCGGAAGTAAGCGGCACCGTGCGTTGCGCCGGCTTGAGGACGGCCTTCTTCCCGAAGTACAGCACGTTGGGTGCTTCCGAACGCCCGGCCGCGATGTCCACCTGACCATCCAGGTCGACGTCGCCGATCGCAAAGCCGTACACCGTGCCCCGGCC
>CAMBRJ010000073.1 GCA_945870175.1 Gemmatimonas phototrophica | reverse complement strand
ACGCTCGCTCGCAGCGGCACCGGCGACGAACTCTGGGACACCGCGCAGGAGTCGCTGCGCGTGCACGGGGAGTTGCACAACAACGTGCGCATGACGTGGGGGAAGGCCATTCCGATGTGGTCGTCGGATGCGACCGAGTCGTTAGAGCGTCTGATCGATCTGAACCACCGGTATGCGCTCGACGGGCGTGACCCCGCGTCGTACGGTGGTCTGCTCTGGTGCTTGGGGCAGTTCGATCGACCGTTCTCCCCTGAGGTTGCGGTGCTGGGCACGGTTCGGCCACGACGGAGCGACGAGCACCGACAGCGCATGAACTTTCCGGCGTACCGGGCGCATGTGAGTCGATCGGCCGGTGTGTCCCCGCACGTGACCGTTATCGGGGCGGGCATCGCCGGGTTGGCGTGTGCGCGCACGTTGCACGATCACGGCATTGCGGTCACCGTGCTGGACAAGAGTCGCGGGGTGGGCGGGCGCTTGAGTACGCGCCGCGAAGGCGACTGGCTGTTTGACCACGGCGCGCCGTCCATCCGACTCGACGACCCGCGTCTCGCGCGCCTCGCGGAATCGTGGGTTCAGGATGGGGTCCTGTATCCAATACACGACGGTGAGTTCGTGGGCATGCGCGGAATGAACACCCTGCCGAAGCACTTGGCACGCGATCTCGCGGTCAGGACTGGCGTGCACGTGGCGTCGATGGCCCGTGAGGGCTCCGGATGGTCCGTCGTGGACCGCGACGGCGTATCCATTGACACTGATATCGTGCTTCTGGCTACGCCCGCCCCGCAAACGTCGGCGCTGCTGCGCACGATCGCCGAGCCGGTGGCGTTCGCGCCGTTGCTGGCCGGCGTCACCATGCTCCCGTGCTGGAGCACCATGATCGTGTTCGATGGCGCAGCGCCAACGCGGGTGAGCGACGCGTTGATCGGCGGCGAGCTGCGCACGGACGATCCGGTGCTGCATCGTGCGTGGCGACAGTCGGCGCGCGCGGGCCGGTCAACCGATGAGGCCTGGGTGGTGCACAGCGACGGGGCCTGGAGCGCCGCGCATATCGAGGAGGACCCGGCCGTGATTGCGGCAAAGGTCTCCGAGGCGCTACGGGCGCGGCTGCAGATTGCCGGCGACATCGTGCACGCCGTCGCGCATCGATGGCGCTACGCCCGCGTGCAGACGGGCCTCGACGACGCGTGTGTGTTCGACGCGTCGCGAGGGATTGGTGCGTGCGGCGACTGGGGAGCCGCCGGTGCCACGCGACGCTCACACCCTTCGGTGGAGCGCGCGTGGCTGAGCGGCATCGCGCTGGCTGGTCGCGTGCTGAGTGGTGCTACTTCGCGATCCCGTCGGGTGCCTTGAAGAGCGACGGATCGGGCGGCGTGAACGAGACTTCGGCGGTGGTGAGAACTACATCGCCCTGCGGCGTGACCTGTACGACCTTCGTGGCGATCTGCTTGCCTTCGAACACCTTGTAGTCGCGGAACATCGACTTCTGCGCGCCCATCGGCGTGTTCGTGACGGCACCGCGGCGGAGACCGGTAGCAACCTCGAAATACTCGGCGCGTTCTTCGCCCGCCTTGGACGTGATCGACACCTTGTAGCACTCCACGCCGTCGAAGGTTTCCTTGGCATCCACCGATGCCTTCGCGAAGCGGCTGACATCGAGGAACGCCGCACCGACCTGCATCGATTCACCGAGTGACTTCTCCTGCTCGGCCGGCATGCGCTGTGCCTGGCCGGTGGGTTGCACGGCCCAGCCAACGGTGCCGTCGAAGCCCTGATCGACCTTGGCCATACCGAGGTCGATGATCATGCGCATTTTGTTGGGTGCGCCGCTGTGCCGCTCGTAGGTTCCGGAGATGCCGGCGAACGTGATATCGGCCGTGCCCTTGTCGCTGCGCCCTTGCACCTTCGACCACGCGTCGCGTCCACCGACCGCCGTCGCGAACTTGTCGAAGACCTGCTGAACGGTGGGCAGCTGCGCCTCGGCGCGCGAGGATACCGCGCTGAGTACCAGTGCCGCCACGCCGACGTGTCGTACGAATCGCATTGAAGCTCCGAGAGAAAGGGTCATGTCCCGGATACGATTTCGCAGGGCAAAGGTTTCGTGAGGCCGAGCCGGTCAGACCGGCATAACACCACGGAACGGTGCATCGGCCCCGGCGCGTAGCGCGGCAATCCGCTCCTCGGCGAAGGCCACCAGCTCCGCCATGGTGTCCGCATCGAACACGAGTGTCACACCGGCCGCCGCGTACAGCTCCGGCAGCGGACGCGTTCCTCCCAGCGCGAGAAAGCGCTTGTACGCGGCCACGGCATCGCCGGCATCGGCGACCGCATGACGGAGCACTTGCAGTGCACCCAGCTGCGCCAGCCCGTACTCGATGTAGTAGAACGGCAGCTCGAAGATGTGCAGTTGGCGATACCACCGACCGACGCGCTCGCGCTCGAGCCCCGTCCAGTCGACGCCTGATTCGAATTCCTGTCGGAGTTCGAGCCACTTGGCGTCGCGCGCATCGCGATCGGCCCCCGCGGGATCGGTGTAGATCCACGCTTGGAATGCATCGACGCTGGCGATGTGCACGAGGCTTCCCAACGTGTCTTCGAGATGTTCGAGCCAGGCGACGCGCGCCTGATCGGGCGTGTAGTACCCGTCGGGCGCAACGAAATACGGCATAGCGAGCAGCTCCATGCTCATCGACGCCAGCTCGGCGGCTTCATGGCCGGTGCGCCGCTGCCACGTGAACGGCAGCGCGTGCGTGGCGAAGTCGTGAAAGCAATGTCCGGCTTCGTGCACGAGCGTCTGCACGTCGTCGGGCACGCCGACTGCATTCATGAAAATGAACGGACGTCCGCGGAATGACAGATCGGTGCAGTACCCCCCTGGCGCCTTGCCCGGTCGGCTTTCGAGATCGAGCAGCTTCTCGTCGGCCATGATGCGGAACTGCGCACCCAACTCGGGGTCGACGCGCTGAAACATATTTTTGGCGCGATCAATGAACGTCTCGACATCGGCGAACGGCTTGAGCGGCTCGTCGGCATTCAGGTCGACGCTGACATCCCAGGGACGCAGCACGTCGACGCCGAGCGACGCGCGGCGATGTTCCATGAGCCGGGCGACGGCTGGCGTGACCGTTTTCTTGACGGCGTCGTGAAAGCGCGCGGTGTCTTCGGGCGTGTAGTCGAAGCGATGCTTGGCGGCGAAGCAGTAGCGCTGGTAGTCGGGGAAACCGGCTTCCGTGGCCACCGCGTCGCGCAGCACGTACATGCTGTCGAACAGGTCGGCGAACTCGTCGCGCTTGACCATGTATGCGTCGGCGCCAAGGCGGAACGCGCGTTCGCGTTCGGCGCGGTCGGCGGACTTGAGGTACGGCTGCAGTTGGGGAATCGTCTTCGGCGTACCGTCCCAGTCGACGCTCAGCCCACCGGTGATCTTTTGGTAACCGGCGGACAGCTCCTCGATCTGCGAGAAGCGTGCGACGTTGGCCTCGCGGAAAATCTCGATATCGGTTCGGAAACGCCGGATCGTGGTCTCGAGATCGTGGCGCGACCACCCGAGGTCGATCAGGCGCTTGGCGAGTCGGACGCCCTGCTCTTCCAGCTTCGGGAAGATCTCCATTGAGAAGCGGAGATAGGCCGTCTCGGCCGCCGTGTCGGCGGTGTTGCCCGTGTACGCAATCATGGCGAGCGTGCCGGCCTCGCCGACCAGCGTATCGAGGCGCGACCACGTGCTGAGCCACGGCTCGACGACGGTCGACGTGGCCTCGAGGGCCATGGTGGCCAGCTGTTCGTAATACGGCAGGATGTCGTCCCACGCCGCGTCGCGGAAAGCCTCGGGAGAGGCCGGGAGTTCGATCATGATGTCGGAGAGAGGTCGCATGAACAGCACACTACGTCATGGCGTCGCCGCCGCGTCAGCGGAGCGCGTTGATGTGCGCGCTCTCGCATCACGGAGTGGCGCTATTCGCCGTAAGGAATCCAGATATTCTTAACCTGCACCGCACGCCGCAGGAATTCGCGGCCTTCACCCACCCGCGGATCCAGCCATTCGCGCCCGTCCCATTCGGTCCACGTGCGCTTCAAGTTGGCCGCTGACGCCTTCTCAACGGCCGTGGCGCCGGCCCGCGACCCAACGTACCACATTGCATCGACATCGTCATGCTCGGCCAACACTTTCGCCAGCGCATCGCGCGGGCCCGTCACGATGTTCACCACACCGGCCGGCACGTCGGAGGTCTCGAGCACACTGTAGAAGTCGGTCGCGGACAGTGGATATCGCTCCGACGGCACAGCCACGACCCGATTGCCGGTGGCCAGGAGCGGAGCGACGAGTGACACCAGCCCAAGCAACGGATAGGGGTCGGGACAGGCCACGCCGACGACACCGATCGGCTCGTGCATGGCCAACGCGACACCGCGCAACGGCACGTCATGGATCGCGCCGTCATGCTTGTCCGCCCACGCGCCGTACGTGAACAAGCGCGAAATGGACGCCTCGACTTCGCGCATGGCGTCGATCGCCGAGGCTCCGGTCATGGCCGAGAGACGGGCGGCGAACTCCTGCTCGCGGGCGGACAGATTTTCTGCAATGTAGAACAGGATCTGCGATCGCTGGTGCCCCGAGAGTTTCGACCAGCTGGCGCCGGCATGGGCTGCTTCGACCGCGTTCCGCAGATCCTTCCGGTTGCCGTCGCCGACTTCCCCAACCACGCGGCCATTCGCGCCCACGACGCGACGCGAGTAGCCCGAGTCGCTGCGTGTTTGCTTACCGCCGATGAACAGCTTTGGAGTTCGATCGATGGCGGGCAGCGTCGATGCCGTCATCGCCGAGTCAGCGGCATCGTCCTCAGCGGCGTCCGCCGTCGGCGCGGCATCGGCGATAACGGGCGACGGGGCGCTCTCGTGCGGGCGAACGGGCTTGAGATACTCGCCCATCCCTTCGCGTCCACCTTCGCGGCCGAAGCCGGACTCACGATATCCGCCGAAACCAGCAGCCGCGTCGAACAGGTTCGTGCTGTTGACCCAGACGACACCGCACTTGAGCTTCGGTGCGATGTCGAGCGCCAGATTGATATTCTCGCTCCACACGCTGGCGGCGAGTCCGAAGGGCGTGTTGTTGGCGAGGGCGACCGCTTCTTCCGGCGTGCGGAACGTCATGCTGACGAGCACCGGTCCGAAGATCTCAACCTGCGCGATCGTGGCCGACGGCGCGACATTTGTGAACAGCGTGGGCGGATAGAACGAGCCTTCGGCGGGCGTGGCCCAGGAGGGCTGCCAGCAGGTGGCCCCTTCTTCGATTCCCTGCGCACACAGCTGCTTGATGCGTTCGAGCTGCACGGGCGCGACGATGGCGCCCATGTCGATGGACTTGTCGAGCGGCGAGCCAATGCGCAGCCGCTCCATGCGATCACGCAACTTACCGATGAGCTGATCGGCCACGCCTTCCTGCACCAGCAGACGCGAACCGGCGCAACACACCTGCCCCTGGTTGAACCAGATCGCATCGACGACCCCTTCGACCACGCTATCGAGATCGGCGTCTTCGAACACGATGAACGGGCTTTTCCCGCCCAGTTCGAGTGAGAGCCCCTTGCCCGAGCCGGCCGTCGCCACGCGAATGGCGCGACCGACGTCGGTGCTGCCGGTGAAGGCGATCTTGTCGACGTCGGGGTGCTCGACGATGGCCGCGCCCGTGCGTCCGTCGCCGGTGACGAGATTGAACACGCCCGGCGGCAAGCCGATGTCATGCATCAGCTCCGCGAAGCGCAGCGCCGTGAGCGGCGTGAACTCGGCGGGCTTGAGCACGACGGTGTTCCCGGCGGCGAGGGCGGGCGCGACCTTCCACGCCAACATGAGCAGCGGAAAATTCCATGGGATCACCTGCCCGACGACGCCGTACGCATGCTGATTCGGGAACTCGGCCGAGAGCAGCTGCGCCCAGCCGGCGTGATACGAGAAGTGGCGTGCGACCAGCGGGATGTCGATGTCGCGCGTTTCGCGAATCGGCTTGCCGTTGTCGATGGATTCGAGCACGGCGAAGTCGCGCGCGTGCTTCTGAATGCCACGGGCAATCGCGTACAGCCAGCGGGCGCGGGCATGATCGTCGAGCGCTTGCCAGCCGGGCAACGCGGCGCGCGCGGCGGCGACGGCCGCATCGACATCGTGCGCCGTGCCCTGCGCCACGCGGGCCAGCAGGGCGCCGGTGGCCGGGTCGTTCACGTTGACCGCGTCGGCGGCCGGCGGCGTCGTAAACGCGCCGCCGATGTAGTGCCCGAACGCGCCGCCATGCGCGGCGAGCCACGCGCGAGCCACGGCATCGCCTTCCGGGGCCGGACCGTAACTCATCGTGTCGAAGATCTCGCGGACGGTGCCGCCCGTTGGTGTATTCGTCGTCGCCATGCGGATCACACCATGGGTTGGCGATGAGCCGCAGCGTAGCGACCCGTCACGAAATGTTCGAGCTGACGTTCGACGTCGGTGAGCAGACCGCTCGCGCCGAACCGAAACAGATGCGGACGAAGCCAGCGATCGCCGAGTTCCTCTTTCATGAGGATCAGCCAGTCGAGCGCCTGCTTCGCCGTCCGGATACCGCCGGCGGGCTTGAACCCTACCTCGAATCCGGTGCGCGATCCGAAGTCGCGGATCATGCGCGTCATCACCAGTCCGACGGGGAGCGTGGCGTTGGACGTTTCCTTGCCGGTGCTGGTCTTGATGAAGTCGGCGCCGGCCATCATGGCGACCTGACTCGCGCGCGCGACGTTCGTGAGCGTGGCGAGTTCGCCGACACCCAGGATCGTCTTGAGATGGGCCTCGCCACAGGCTTCGCGGAAGGCGCGGACTTCGTCGTACAGCGCCTGCCAGTTCCCGGTGAGGACGTGCGCCCGCGTGATGACGATGTCGATTTCGGTCGCCCCGGCGGCGACCGACGCGTGGATCTCGGCGATGCGCTGTTCGAACGGGGACAATCCCGCCGGGAAGCCGGTGGAGACGGCGGCGACGGGCACGCCCGACCCCTGCAAGGCCTCGACGGCGGTGGCGACGTATTGGTGATAGACGCACACCGCTCCGACCGTGATGCCCAGGTCGCGAACACCGAGGGCCTCCACGATGTCGTGGCGCAACGGATGACGCGCCTTGGCGCACAACCGGCGCACGTTGCCGGGGGTGTCGTCACCGGCCAGCGTGGTCAGGTCCATACAGGTAATGGCGCGCAACAGCCACGCCGCCTGCCATTCCTTCTTGACGGTGCGTCGGCCGCCAAGCGACGCGACGCGCCGTTCCACCGCGCTGCGATTCACCTTCGTGGCGCGCACGAGCGCGAGATCGAGGGTGGTGCCCGGGTTTCGGACCGGCGGCGTGTCTGGGCGCAGTCCAGTGGGCCAGCGCACGCCGTCCGGCGCATCGGCGTCGGTGGAGCGGAGCGGTCGCGGAGCGTGCAGAGGCGTGACGGTCATGGCATGCCCAATCTAGGTGAGGGAGGGATCCGGCGCTCGAAACGCGAAGGGGGGGCACGTCGCGCTCAAGTACGTGGGGCAACCGGCCGATACTACTAGTCGGAGAGGAGTACCCCGACCGACGAGACCATGCGTTCCGCCCGACCCACACATCTGTTTGCCGTGCTGTTGACGGCCGTCCCGACGCTCCTGGCGTTCCCCGGTTGCACCAAGACCGTGGAGGCCCCCGCTGCGGCGCAGCTGACGATCGTGCAGGGACATCTGCAGTCCGCGGCGGCGGGGACCCTGCTTCCGACCGCCGTGGTGCTTCGGGTGATAGGCACCGATGGCGCTCCCATCGGCAAGATCCCGGTGAGCTTCAACGTGCTCGCGGGTGGCGGCTCGGTCGACCCGGGCACCGTCGTCAGCGATGCCAACGGCGAAGTGAAGGCCCGCTGGACCCTTGGCCCCGGGGCGCAGGTTCAGACCATGACGGGCGCGGCTCCGGGGCTCGACCCGGTCACCCTGAGCGCCATCGGTATTCTGCCGGGCGATCTGGTGATCGCCCAGGGCAATAACCAGACGGGCAAGGCGAGTGCGGCCCTGACCGTGCAGATCGTCCTGCGGGTGACGGGCGGGTTCAACGTCCCGATTCCCGGCCAGACGATCGGCTTGGCCATCACGAGTGGCGGCGGCAGCATTTCGCCGCAGTCAGCGGTCACCAACGCGCTTGGCGAAGTCACGGTGCGCTGGACACTCGGGCCGCAGGCCGGCCAGCAGACGGCCACCGCCACCGCCGGCACACTTGGCCCCATCGCGATCTCGGCGATTGCAAACTGATCGTCACCATCGCGTGACCTGATCGCCAGATTCACCCGTGTCCGCGGGCATTCACGTCGTCGATTCGCCAAGGGGTGCGAACCGACGACGTTCTTGCATCGTTGCATTGGGGTATGATCCGCGAACGCGCGGCATCACCTTTCACGGTTCATGGCGAACACACTGACGTCGAGCAGACTGGCAGGCAAGACCGTGGTGGTGACCGGCGCCAGTGATGGCATCGGCAAGGCCGCGGTGCGCGCTTATGTGTCCGCCGGCGCGTCGGTGGTGATGATCGGGCGCAACGAGGCGAAGACGGCAGCCGCGGCGCATTCGATTCTGAGCGACGTGGGCGCGACATCCCGCACCGACGGCAGCGATCGGGCGATCACATGGGAAATCGCCGACTTGTCGCGTCAGGAGGAAGTGCATGATGTCGCCGACCGATTGCTGGCGCGCCTCCCACGGATCGATGTGCTCGCGAACAACGCCGGCGCCATGTTTCTGGACCGCGACGTCACGCCGGATGGATTCGAGCGCACCTTTGCCCTGAACCATCTGAGCTACGTCACGTTGACGCTACGCCTGCTGGCACCGCTGGTGGCGGCCGCGCGGCCGGGTGCGCCGTCGCGTGTGCTGAGCGTGTCGAGTCGCGCGCATGAGAACGCGCGCCCGGCACTCGACGATCTCCAACTGGAGCGCCATTTCGGCGGATGGACACAGTACGCCAATTCGAAGCTGTACAACATCTGGTTCACGCGGGCCCTCGCGCGTCGTCTCGATCCGTCGCGCGTGGTGGCGCAGGCGCTGCACCCGGGTGTGGTGCGCACGCGATTCGCGACCAACAACGGGCGGATGGGGCGACTACTCAGACGGGTCATGGACGTGGTGTCGGTGACGCCTGCGCAGGGCGCCGACACGCTGGTCTGGCTCTCGTCGGCGCCGGAGGCGCTCGAGGGGTCGGGTGATTACTGGGTGAAGCGCCGCCGCGCCACGCCGTCGCGCACGGCGCGAGACGATACGCGCGCCGACGCCCTGTGGGCGACGACGTCACGCCTGACCGGCCTCGATGCCGACCAGCTCATCCGCGACGCGATGGCCCATGCCGTGGCGTGATCTACCGCGGCTCGGCGCCATTCTCTGGCGCCTGATGCCGCTCGTCGTGTCGTTCATACGCGACCGTCGCCGCTGGATTCGATGGGGAGGTCCAGTGGCGCGCACGCCCGCGTTCCACGAGCGCCGCGCGCGTCGCATGGTGCACGAGATCGCCGTGCTCGGTCCGGCGTTCGT
>CAMBRJ010000072.1 GCA_945870175.1 Gemmatimonas phototrophica | reverse complement strand
CGACGGTGAAGATGGCGACGCCGAGGGCGAGCGGGGTGGCGATGCCGAGGGCGAGCAGCGAGGAGAGCAGCGTGCCGGCAATAGCGGGTAGGGCGCCGAATCGGGCCCGGGGAACGTCCCACGTGGTGCCGAAGGCGAGATCGGCGGCGTGCGCCGACAGGGCCGGCCACGCGGCGCGCAGGACCACGACGGTGAGCAGCACGAGCACGAGGGGAATCGCGGCGGCGCACACCGTCGTGGCCGTGCGATAGAGCCGGTCGCCGAGCGGGGTCTGCATGTAGTGAAGCTAGGTTTCCAGCCTTCGAGACCGCTTCGACCCGTGTAACGGATCTGTCACGGCGACCGCGGGGTTTCCTTCGCGAGCGCCGCGTCAAGGCGATCGACGATACGCGTGGCGGCTTCCGAGGGCAGGGGCACGTAGCCCAGCGTGCTGGCGACGTCGGGGTTGTCCAGCAGGGCCCAGCGGATGAAGGCGGCCAATTGGCGGCTCTTTTCAGGGCTGATGGCCGATGGCGCGATCAGCATCCATGTGAACGACGCGATCGGGTATGACTGCGCTCCCGGCGCGTTCACGAGCGAGACGCGGAGGTCCGGCGGGCCGTCGGTGTCGGAGGCGCTCACTCGGCGGTCGGACTCAAGTACGGCCGTGGCCGCCGAGGCGATTTCGAACGGCATCGGCGAGATGAAGCGGCCGGCCGCGTTCCGCACGTGCACCGCCGGCAATCGATTCTGCCGCGCGTACACCACTTCGAGATAGCCGATCGCGCCGGGCATCTGCTTCACCTGTCCGGCCACGCCCTCGTTGCCCTTGCCACCGATGCCGACCGGCCAGCGCACATCCTTGCCGCGTCCGGGACCGGCGGCCCAGGCGGGGCTCACGGTGGTCAGGAAGTCGCTGAAGATGTACGACGTGCCGCTGCCGTCGGTGCGATGCACCACCAGGATGTCGGTGTCGGGGAGCGTGAGCTTGGGATTGAGCGAGGCGATGCGCGGATCGCTCCACCGCGAGATCGTGCCGAGGAAAATGTCGGCGATCACGTCGGGGCCGAGATTGAGCGGTCGCGCCAGTCCCGGCAGGTTGTAGGTGATGGCGACGGCGCCGATCACGGTCGGGATGTGCAGCACCGGCATGCCGGCGCTCGCCAGCTCCTCGTCGGTCATCGGGACATCGGTGGCGCCGAAATCGACGGTGCGCGCGACGACCTGTCGGATGCCGCCACCCGATCCGATCGACTGATAGTTGATGCGCACGTTGGTGCGGATCGCGTACTCGTTGAACCAGCGCGAGTAGAGCGGATACGGAAACGTCGCCCCGGCGCCGGTGAGATCGACGCGGGTGGTGTTCGGTGCGGGAGATCCTGACGCGCTGTCATTCAGACTCGGCGCATCCTTAGCCGGAGTGCTGCAGGCGCCGAGGAGCAGCGCGGGCAACAGGACGAGGGCGAGGGATTTGTTCACAGGCTGCTCGAGAGTCCGACGAACTTGAATCGCCCGGCCCGCTCAAGAATGGTTCCGAACAGCACGCCCTCGACGGTTGGCTTCCCAGGCGCCGACAGTCGCACCTCACATTTGCTGAGCAGCACGTTGACGCCTTGGGTGTCTGGTGGCGTCGGGCAGCGGAGTCGGGTGGCGGTTATCCGACTCCCGCCAAAGCGGCTCACGAGTTGCGTTGCGCCCTTGTTCGACGACGCCAGCAACTGTCCCCAGAGCAGTTCGGGGGGGGCTTCATAGGGAGGGCGACTCATGGGAGAATCTGGGTAGTACAGCCACGCGAACTCGGCGCGATCCATGATCATCGCGTTCAGATCGGTGGTGTCATTCCCCCCGATGGCTCGAGCCCACCGCTGAATGAGGGCGTCGCGGGTCGGACTCGCCCAACGGAGGGTATCCGTTTGAGGCAGCGCGGCACGGAAGCGGCGAAGATGCTCGGCAATGGGCAGAATCGAATCGACCACTCCGCCGGCGGCGACGACTTCAGCGACGTGTTTGGCCTGTTCGTCGGCCGAGACAGCGGCTTTGTCCGCGCAGCCGGCGATGATCGTGATCGAGAGCGCGGTGCAGAGCATCCGCGGAAGCGCAGAAAGAGACATAGGTCGTTGAAAAAGAGAACGGCCGGTGCCCGAGGGGCACCGGCCGTTCGGACTTCACGGAAGGTAGCGCGTTGGTGCGCTACCCGCCCGAGTTAGTTCCGCGCGTAGTTGGTCCAATTCGCCCACCACTTCGCGCCACCTGGCGCGGCCGCGCCGCGGTACGCCGTGGCCGTGATAAACGTGCCGGCGCGGGCCGCGATCTTCGGATCGGCGGTGAAGGCGCTCAGGCCACCCGTGGCGATCGGCGAGCCGGTGGCCGGAGACCAATCGAAGCCCGCCACCGTCGGCGCCGTCGTGCCGCCTGCCGGAAGCGCGGTGAAGAGGCTTGCCGCCGTCACCGTGCCAGCGGCGAGCGTGATGTTGCTGTTGCGCGCCGTAAACGCCGCTTCCTGACCGAAGTTCGCGCTGGTCGGGTCGAAGGTCACGCCGCTGTTCAGCGAGCCGTTGTCGGCGAAGAACAGGTTGCGCACGATGAGCGAATCCACCTGGAAGCGATTGTTCGAGGTCGTATCGCGGATCGAGATGGCCTGACGCGGCCAGCGAGCGACCACACCATTCACGTAGTAGCCGCCCGTACCGCGACGGAGCACCATGCCCACGCCGCCGTTGGTCGGCGTCGTGACGCCGGCGCCGACGCCGATCACGGTAAAGTTCGCGAACACGTTCATCGTCCACAGTCCGTCAGCGGCACCCGCGCTCTGGGCGTTGCCGCCGGCCGGGGCGGTGCAGCCACCGCCGTTGCAGCCGTCCACTTCGAAGCCCTGCGGGTCGGTCGAGACGGCACCGGCGCCGGCACGCGGCGTGGCGAATGCCGACTGGTACGCGATCAAGAACTGATTGCGGCCGCGGTATCCTTCGGACGTGTCGAAATGGTCGTCACCGGCCTCGTACGACACCAGATACTTGCCGTCGACCGTTCCACCGAACCATTCGAACGAGTCGTCGAGACCCGTCACCGACTGCAGATACTCCAGCGTGGTGCCGCTGCCGAGGGCGGCGAAGGTGAACGAGTTCAGCTCCGCATCCGTGAGAGTGGCGTAGCCGGCGAACTCCACGCGCACATAGCGCAACGTGCCGCTGTTGTCGGCGTCGTTGGTGCCACCGGTGTACACCACGCCGGCCGAGTTGCCGCCGACCACGGAACCGTCAGAGCCTTCGACGATGATGTTGCCCGCACGATTGTTGCGCGCGTTGCCGACGACAATCAAGCCGCCCCAGTCACCCGGGGAGCGATTGCCCACGCTGCGCTGCGAGGTGAACACGACCGGCGCAGCCTCCGTGCCGTTGGCGACGATGCGCGCGCCGCGAAGGACGAACAGGGCGGAACCGAGCGCCGTGGTGTCACCGACGATCTTGGTGCCGGCGTTGATCGTCAGCGTCGCGCCGCTGTTCACGTAGACGAAGCCGCGAAGCACGTAGTTGGTATCCGACGTCAGCGTGCGGCTGGCAGCGATCGAACCACTCAGTGTCACCGTCGGGTTGGCGGTGATCGAATACGTCACCGTGGCCGTGGCCGTGGCACTCGACGTCACCGTCGCGGGCGAACCCGTGATCGCGGCGTTGTAGCGCACGCTGTTGGTCGTGACCTGCGCGGCCGTAACCGTGTAGCTGCCCGGGGCGACGCTGTAGGTGGCCGAGGCGGTCGGTGACTGCGCGTACGAGCTCGGGCCAGCAACAGTGACGGCGGCGTTCACGCCGGCCGGCAGGCCAGACACGGTAACGACAAGCGTGCCGTTCGCGGGCGTCACGGGTGTCACGGGTCCGGCGGGATCATCACTGCCGCACGCGGCGAGCGCGATCAGGCTGAGTGACGTCATGGCGATGGCGCGCACGCGCGTGAACGTCGTCATAAGAAGTCCTGGGTGTAGTGAGTGGAGCGTGGAGGGCGGCACATTGTTACAACGCGAAGTAACGCGAGACTGTGTTCCGGATACGTCATGGCCCGGTCACGGTTGTGTCACCGTGCCGGACCATATGGATATTTCCGAAAGGCGTGCGCCGTGCGGGCCCGTCCGTGGACGAGCCCGCATCGTGTGTGCTACTGGCGCCAGGACAATCCGACGGAGAACGTGCGGCCGGCGTTGTAGCCCTCACGCTCAAGGTTGCCCTGCATGAACTGATAGCGCGCGTCCAGCAAGTTCCGTGCGTCGACCCGGCCCGACAGGCTGC
The DNA here is from genome assembly GCA_945870175.1 of Gemmatimonas phototrophica. GTDB lineage: Bacteria > Gemmatimonadota > Gemmatimonadetes > Gemmatimonadales > Gemmatimonadaceae > Gemmatimonas > Gemmatimonas phototrophica_A. The sequence continues at coordinate 5,316 of CAMBRJ010000072.1, read as the reverse complement.
CGGCCACCGGGAAGCGCAGCGAAAGGTCAACAACCTTCCGCGATTTCTCGACGATATTCGGGAGCGGCGTGACGCCGGCGGCGTAGATGCGATCGCCCACGACGTTGTACAGCAGCGTGGCATTCGTGCGACCGCTCTCCGAGGAGTAGGAAAGGCCGGCGTTCACGACGAACGGCGCTTGGCCGACGAGGCGTCGCGACTTATCGGTGACCGTGAGACCGGTGGTGGTATCGAGGTCGACCGACGAGCGCATGATGGTGACGTTGCTGAAGCCGGTGAACGGGAGCGCCCATTCGCCCAAGAAGCCGAGCTGCTTCCGCGCCTCGAGTTCGACACCGAGGTTGACGGCCTTGAGGGCGTTCTGGAAGCGCGCCTGATAGGCGCCGGACGTGGCCGATTCCACCCGCTCGATGGGACGGTCGAACTGCTTGGCGAACACGCCGATGCTGAGGACTTCGCCCGCGTTCGGGAAGGCTTCGTAGCGCAGGTCGAGGTTGTCGATCAGCGAGCGCTTGAGCTTGTCGTTGCCGGTGACGCTGACGCCGCCGAGCACGTCGCGGAAGGTGACCGGCGCCAGCTCCCGGTATTCGGGGCGGGCCAGCGTCCGCGTGATGCCGAAGCGCAGATTCTGGTTGTCCGTGAGCTTGGTGTTGATGAGGAGCGACGGAAGCACATCGGAGTTGTCGAGCATGGCGTTAGCGGTGAAGCCGCCCTGGGTGCTGGAGGCCACATCGATCTTGGCCTGCTCGATACGAGCGCCAGCGATGACGCGCACGCGCTCGCCGATCCCCCAATCCGTCATCACATATCCGGCCGCCGTGCGGTCCTCGGCCGTGTACGAACCGGCCTGACCGATCGGCTGCACGTTGATCTGGCTGCAGGAGGCACACGCCTGCGTCGCGCCGAAGATCACGTCCGCTGACTGGGTGCGCAGCGCTTCCGGTGCACGCGAGATGAACGAGTAGATGGGAGCGGCCGCCGAGCGGCTCGTGGTGCGATAGTAGGCACCAACCTTCAGCACATTCTGATTCGCGATGTTGCCGATGTTGATCGTGTGATCCACCTGCGCCGTGTTATTCGTCTCTTCGAGGTCGAAATACAATCGGCGGGCACCGTCGAGCGACGCGAGGAGGGAGAACTTGCCGTCGCTGCCACGTGAATAGACCACGTCCGAGCGATCCGGCTCGCGGCGGTTCGTGCTGGCATACGTGGCGGACCACGCCGTCTTGTTGCGGTCGCCCAGCTGATGCTCACCTTGGCCGGTAACGGTGGCGACGCCGCGCTCGACATAGCGCAGGGTCGTGCGGGCAATGCTGTCCGAGAGGTTTTCGTCAAAGCCGCGATCCATGCGCGCTTCGTTGTCTGCACTGCGCGTGGCGGTCGTGTTGAGCGAGACCCGCGAGCTCTTGCCGATCAGCTTCGAGAAGTTCGCGATGCCGCCCCACTGAATGCTCGAGCGGCCGGTGGTGCCCGACACCGAGGTCAGAGGCACCACGGTGTTGTTGGCGCCCTGATTGCCGACGGCGAATCGCTCGTCGGAGCGCGTCTCCTCGGAGTACCCGTAGTTGCCGCTCAGGACGTACCCGATGCGGCGACCAAGAATCGTATTGCCGCCCGTTGACGCACCGAACGAACCGTTCATGCCGCCGTTGCGCGGCGCGGCATTCCAGACGTTGCGCTGTTGGAGCGCCATCTGGTTGTAATCCGACTGCGTCACGCTGCCGAGAAAATTGGCGGACGTGATGGCGTTCGGCCGCGACCGTGCGGCTCCGGCGAAACCGATCAGCTCACCACCCGCGCGCGGCGCGAACGGCAGCGTCTGCCCAAGCACGCGGCTGTTGGCCCCGAAGCTCGTCGAATAGTTGATCTGTCGCGAGGCCGGAAACTCCTTGGTGCGGATGTTCACGTTCGCACCAGCGAAATCGCCCGGCTGGTCGGGAGTGAAGGTCTTGACCGTGGTGACATCCTGCAGCAGGCCGGCGGGGAACAGGTCGAGCGGCACCACCTTGCGCTCGGGTTCCGGGCTCGGAATGCGCGCGCCATTCAACGATGCGGTGGTGTAGCGCTCGCCGAGGCCGCGCACCTGCAGATACTTACCGTCTTGTACCGTCACACCACTGACGCGCTGCGCGGCCTGCGCGGCATCGCTGTCCGGGCTTCGGGCAATCTGCTCGGCGGTGATGGCGTTCACCGCGTTCGTCGCGTTCTTCTGCTGATTCAACGCTTCATTGACCGTACCCTTTTCCTTCGTCGCGGTCACGCTGATCGCGGCCAGCTGGACGTCGGCGGAGTTGAGCGAGATGTCGAGCTCAATGGCCCCATTCGCCGGCACCACAATGCCGGTCACGGTTTTCGGTCCGTAGCCGATGCGGCGCACTTGCAGCGTGGTGGTACCGGCAGGCACGCGCACGATTGAGTAGCGACCATCGACGCCCGACTGGGCGCCGATGGTGGTGCCCACGATCTGCACGCCGGCCGCGGCGATGCCCTGGCCGGACTTGGTGTCGATGATTCGGCCGGTGATCCGGCCGACGGGGGCATCAGCCCCCTGTGCCGCTACGGAAAAGGCGGGGACGACGGCAACCGTCATCGCCAGCATCAATTGACGCGCGAAACGAGAGAGCACGTGTGCGTGGGTCCGCATGGATGATCGGGTCGGTATATATGGAGACTGTTGACGCGCCCACTTCGGCGCTCGACGTTCGGTATTGCCGGAACTCGACGGTTTCGGCTAACTGGAAAGCTTCGTGACCTAGGTTTCGATCTCCGCACGGTTGTGCAACGGTTGTGTCACGACGCGTGGGCGTAAGAAGACACGGGCAGGGGGGCTGGTGCGCCGTGCCCTGTCGTGATATTGTCGCCGCACCATGGCTGCCTCTGATCCCCTGCTCGAGCGTCGACGCGTCGCGTCGCCCCCTCCCACCGATCCGCAGACGCGCGCCGAGGCCCTCTCGGTCGCGGCCCGCGCCCTCCGTGCGGCCGAACACGTGTGCGTGCTCTCGGGCGCCGGCGTGTCGGCCGAAAGTGGCATTCCGACCTTCCGCGATGCCCAAACGGGGCAATGGGCCCAGTATTCGCCGCAGGAGCTGGCCACGCCCGATGCGTTCGCGGCGCATCCGAACCGCGTCTGGCAATGGTATGCCGCCCGTCGCACCATGGTGCGAGCGGCTCAGCCCAACCCCGCGCACCAGGCGCTCGTCATGCTGGCCTCGCGGGTGGCGCACTGTACGCTGGTGACCCAGAACGTGGACGACCTGCACGAGCGGGCGGGCTCGCGTGACGTGATCAGTCTGCATGGCTCGCTGATGCGCGCGCGATGCAGTGCCGGATGCCCGGGCACGATGGTGCCCACGGAAGCGCAGGCGGCTGAGCCACCGTCGTGCCCAGCCTGTGGCGCGCTCATGCGGCCGGATGTCGTGTGGTTCGGCGAGCCGATGCCGATAGTGGAGTTTGGGGCGGCCCGCAGTGCGGCCGTGGCGTGCGACGTGTTCCTGTCGGTGGGCACGTCGAATGTGGTGGAGCCAGCGGCGTCGTTGCCGTGGACCTCGGCGACCCATGGCGCCACCGTGATCGTGGTGAACCCCAGTATGGAGGGGCAGCGTCGGGGGCCGAGCATACTGCCGATTGAAGGACCGGCGGGGGTGATGCTACCACGCCTGATCGCCGAGGCGTTCGCGGGCCGCCGCGCCCGCCGTCACGACACGGCGGCTCCGCCGATGTCTGGTCAGCCTTCGGAGTAGTCGTTCGCCGGGGTGGCGCTTGGAATCCAGGCCGAGATCGTGGTCCCGATGCCGGGCTGCGACTCGGCCTTGACCTTGCCCTCGTGGGACTCGGCCAGATGTCGGACGATGGCCAGCCCCAGCCCAGTACCGCCGGCTTCGCGCGAACGGCCGGGATCGGCCCGGTAGAAGCGTTCGAAGATGCGAGGCAGGTGCTCGGGTCCCATGCCGCAGCCGGTGTCGCGCACCCCGATCCGAGTGCCACCGTCGTCGATCTGCGAAAAGAGCACGACCTCGCCGGCCGTGGTGTGTCGCAGCGCGTTCTCCGCGAGGTTGCTCAGAATCTGTCTCGCGGCCGTGGGGTCGATGGAGAGGTGGTCGGCACCGGGGCCGATCTCGGTTCGAAGGGCGACGCCCTTCGCGGTCGCGGCCGCCTGCAACGGCGCGAAGATCTCGACCGCGATCGCCGCCACGTCGAGATCGGTCGGGTTCGGCAGCCATCCGCCGGACTCGATGCGCGAGAGGTCAAGCAGATCGTCCACAATGCGTTGCATGCGACGCACGTTGCCTTCGCACATGGCGAGGAACTGGCGGCGGAGCTCCGGCGGTAGCTCCTCGTCCTGCAGCGTTTCGACGAAGCCGCCGATTACGGTGAGGGGCGTGCGCAGTTCGTGCGAGACGTTGGCGACGAAATCGCGGCGGACCGCCTCGAGCCGACGGACCGGCGTGAGATCATACACAGCGAGCACGGCGCCACCGCCCGGCAGCGGACGCGCGGTGAGCGAGAGCGTGCGATCGTCGACGCGGACTTCGTCGGGGATGGCTTCGGCGCCGGAGAGGACGGCGGCCAACGCTTCGCGCAGGGTGCGGTCGCGCGGCAGGAAGTCGGCGGGGAAGGGCACCGGCGCGCGCAGGCGGAGCAACTGCCGGGCGGTCTCGTTGATCCGCACCACCCGTTGCCGCGCATCGACGGCGATCACGCCTTCGTTGAGCGACTCGGTGAGGGCGACCAGAAGCGCCTCTTCGCCGTGCAACGCTTGCAGGCGGGCCTCGAGTTGCTCGGCGAGACGTCGCAGGGCTTCTGCCAGATCGCCCACTTCGCCGCCGGCGATCGCGCGCGACGGGCGTTGGGTGAGGTCGCCGGCGGCCAGCCCGCGGGCGACGTCGCGCAGCTCCTCGATGGGACGCGCGACGGGGGCGGCGAGCACCTGCGCCAAGGCCACGCCGACGAGCAGGGCGGCCAGCCCGGCGATGACGATGTCGCGACGGACCTTGGCGAGAAACTCATCGGCCGACGCGGCGGCGGTGGGCTCTTCCGCGCGCACGCGCTCGGTGACGCGCCGCTCCACCGCGAACAGCACGATGCCGACCAGCAGCGTCGCGACGACGAAGCTGTTCACGACGATGCGCTGCGCGAGTCTCATGACACGCGCTGACCGGGGGCAAGCGGACGCGGTCGGATCACGCGCCGCGCGGCATGGCCGCACGGAAGCGATAGCCGAAGCCGCGCACGGTCTCGATCATGTCACCGGCGGCGCCGAGTTTGGTGCGCAGGCGCTGCACGTGCATGTCGACCGTACGTGTCTGGATGTCCGGC
>CAMBRJ010000071.1 GCA_945870175.1 Gemmatimonas phototrophica | reverse complement strand
CACCGACCGTGGCGATGAGCTGCTCGGCAATTTGCGACGGATTGGCGTCGTTGGTGTTGGTGAGCACGATCACGCCCACCTTGTCGTTCACCTGAAAGAGCGTCTGTGTGGTGTTGCCGGGATACCCACCGCCGTGACCCACCCACGTGCGATTCTCTATGCGATTGAAGTCGAAGCCGAGGCCGCTGCCACTCTGCCACGTTTCATCCACGGCACGCACGCGGTGCATCTCGCGCCACGACCCCGTGCTGAGAATCTGCGCGCCACCACGTGCTCCCCGACGGAACTGCGCCGATACGAACTTGGCGAGATCGTCCACGTTCGACGTCATGCCGGTCGCCGCCGCCATGCCGCGGGCATCCACAAATGGCAGCACATCGCGCGACCCATCGGGCATGCGACGCATGTACGGCACGGTCAGTCCCGACACGTTCTGATCGACACTCGTGGCGCTCATGCCCAGCGGTGTGAGCATCTGCTGCTGTACATACGCCGCCCACTTCTGCCCGGTGATCTGCTCCACCACCAGCCCCGCCACCGCAAACGCCAAGTTGGAATACTTCCAGCGAACATTCGGCGCGAAGGCCGCCTGACGATCGCTGTACAGGCGCTTCAGTTCGTCTTCGCTGGGGAAGTTGTACGACGTCCAGTGATCACCCGCCTCGCGCTGCAACCCCGACGTGTGCGACAGCAGCTGCTCGATGGTAATCACGCCATCGTCATCGCCCGCCGGTTTTGCCTTGAACCAGGGCAGAAACTTCTCGACCGGATCGTCGAGGCGGATCTTCCCCTCTTCGCGCAGCTGCATGATGGCAATGGCCGCGAACATCTTGCTGTGCGACGCGATACGGAACTTCACCTGCGGCGTCATGGGCACGCGGTTCTTCACATCGGCGAACCCGAACCCCTGCGACCACACCAGCTGCTGATCGTAGACCACGCCCACGGCGGCGCCCGGAAGCCCGCGATAGGCGAGCTGACCGTCCATCCACGCCGAGAAGAGACGCTCGGCCGCAAGGATGTCGGGGTTGGCGGCGAGCGTACCCGGCGTCGGCGCGACACCCTGTGCGTGCGCGTTCGGTGTGACGGCCAGTAGCGTAAACAGGAACGCCGTGCCAATGAGGGACTGACGACGACTGGTCATGGCTGGGTGGAAAGAGTGACTCATCACATCGGCGAACGTCCCCTAGCGATACAGCGCCATCAACGACTGCAGGGCTGCATTGCCCGGACACAGATCGGCAAACGGCACGTCCACCAGCGGTTGCGTCGTGGTCTTGGCCATGGCATGCATGTCCTGGCCGCTTTCGTCGATGAACAGCAATCCCGTGGCCACTTCGTGCCGCAGCTGGCAGGCGCGCACGTGCGCGTAGGCCTGCTCACGGTTGGTGGCGTCGTAGCCGTTGGCCGTTTTGCGGAAACGCACGGTACTGCCGTCGTGCATGGCCACCACCGACACGTCGCTCTCGGTCTCCGGCGCCGTGATCTCTCGGCGCAAGGGCACGAAGTCCGCCGCCGAAATCTCGACCTCATGGTCACGCGTGAACTTATAGCTCTTGGTCGAGCCTTCGTGGTCGTTGAACGTCACGCACGGCGAGATGACGTCGATGAGGGCGAGGCCGTTATGCGAGAGGCCGGCCTTGAGAATCGGCACGAGCTGCGCCTTGTCGCCCGAGAAGCTGCGGGCCACGAAGGTCGCGCCCAGCGTGAGCGCCAGCAGCACCGGGTCGATGGGCTGCTGCATGTTGGCTTCACCCTTTTTGGACGTGGAGCCGACGTCGGCCGACGCCGAGAACTGTCCTTTGGTGAGGCCGTACACGCCGTTGTTGTCGATCACGTACAGCATGCGCACGTTGCGACGAATGGCGTGCGACAGCTGACCGAGGCCGATGCTGAGCGAGTCGCCGTCGCCTGAAATGCCGATGTAAGTGAGGTCGCGATTGGCGGCACTCGCGCCCGACGTGACCGACGGCATGCGGCCGTGCACGCTATTGAAGCCGTGCGACTGCTTCATGAAATACGCCGTGGTTTTCGACGAGCAGCCGATGCCGCTCATCTTGGCCGCACGGTGCGGCGGCAGCGACAGCTCCCAGAACGACTGCACGAGGGCCGCCGTGACGGAGTCGTGTCCACAGCCGGCACAGAGCGTGGACATCGCGCCTTCGTAATCGCGGACGGTGAAGCCCAGCGCATTGCGCTGCAGGCCAGGATGTCGAACCGGTGGTTTGGCAATGGACGTCATGCGGGCACCTGGGCGAAATGGTTCGCGATCGCGGTCACGACCACATTAGCGGTGAGGGGCATACCGCCGTAGTCGAGCACCGGCGTCATGTTGTCACGCGGCACACCGGTTTCAATGGCCAGCATGGCGCGGAGTTGCGCGTCGCGGTTCTGCTCCACGACGAACACCGCGTCGTGCGCGTCGATGAATTCGCGCACGCTGCTGTTGAACGGGAAGGCCTTGATCCGCATGTAGTCGGCCACGATCCCTTGCTCACGCAGGCGATCGATGGCTTCCAACACGGCCGAGTGGCAGCTGCCCAGCGAGACGATGGCCACGTGCGCGTTGGGCTGCAGGTGGAACTCCGGCGCCGGCACCACGGTGGCGGCGGTGGCGAACTTGCGCGTGAGCCGATCCACGACTTCCTGATACGCGTCGGAGTCTTCGGTGTAGGCGCCGTGCTTGTCGTGCCCCGAGCCGCGCACGAAGTACGCGCCGTTGGGGTGCACGCCCGGCAGGGTGCGCGCCGCGATCCCGTCGCCATCCACATCCAGATACCGCGAAAACTTCTTGACCTGCTCGAGTGCGGCGGCATCGAGCACCTTTCCGCGATCGGGCTGATAGCTGTCGTCCCACACTAGGCGCTTGCACATCCAGTCGTTCATGCCGATGTCGAGATCGCTCGCCACAAACACCGGCGTCTGGAAGCGCTCGGCCAGATCGAACGCCGTAGTGCCGATGTAGAAGCACTCTTCGGGGCTGCACGGGAAGAGCACGATATGCTTCGTGTCGCCGTGCGACGCGTAGGCCAGCGACATCAAGTCGCACTGCTGCGTGCGGGTAGGCATGCCGGTGGCCGGCCCCGTGCGCTGAATATCGTAGAAGACCGCGGGAATTTCCGTGTAGTACGCGAGACCGATGAACTCCTGCATGAGCGAGATGCCGGGGCCCGACGTGTTCGTGAACGCGCGGGCGCCCGCCCAGCCGGCGCCGATCGTGATGCCGGCCGCCGAGAGTTCGTCTTCCGCTTGAATGATGCAGTACTTGTGCAGTCCCGTCTCCGGCTCCACGCGGAAGCGTTCGCAAAAGCTGCGGAAGGCTTCCATGAGCGACGTGGACGGCGTGATGGGATACCACGCACCCACCGTGGCGCCGGCGTACACCGCACCCAAGCCGGCGGCGGTGTTGCCGTCGATGATGATGGAATCGCCGGTGGCGTCCATCTTCTCGAGATGGAAGGGCAGCGGACAGGCGAAGTGCGCCTTCGCGTAGTCGTAGCCCAGGCGGATGGCCGTGTTGTTGGACTCGAGGAGCTTCTTTTTCTTGGAGAACTTCTCGATCAGCATCTGGCCGACGATGTCCATGTCGATCTCGAGCAGCGCCGCGAGCGCGCCGGCGTACACGATGTTGCGCAGCAAAGTGCGGTCGCGGTCACCGACAAAGGTGTCCACGCACATGCGTCCGAACGGGATACCAAGAATCGTGATGCCTTCGCGTTCGAGCTCGGCCTCCAACGGCCACGACGAGTCGTACAGGAGGTAGCCACCCGGGCGCACCGTGGCCACGTCCTTGGCGTAGGTGCTGGGATTGAGCGCCACCACCAAGTCCACATGCTGCGGACGCGCGGTGTAGCCGTCCTTGCTGACACGTACTTCGTAGAACGTGGGCAGGCCCTGAATGTTCGACGGGAAGATGTTCTTGCCCGTGACGGGGATGCCCATGCGGAAGATCGCCTGCATCAGCAGGCTGTTGGCGCTGGCCGAGCCGGTGCCGTTGACGGTCGCCATCTTGAAGGCGAAATCGTTGATCCCGCTCATACACTCACCGGAACGACGGTGCCCGACGCGCTGAAGGCATAGGGCAATACGAGGGAGAATTTCTGCATGTCCCACGCGGCGGTGGGGCAACGTTCAGCGCAGAGCCCGCAGTGCAGGCAGATATCTTCGTCTTTCACCATGATGCGATGGGTCTGCGGCAGCGCCGCGGACACGTACAGATCTTGTGTCGGATTGTCCGCCGGTGCCGACAGCCGCGTGCGGAGCTCCGCTTCGGTTTCCGCCACGGGCGCGATGGTGAGGCAATTCACCGGGCACACATCCACGCAGGCATCGCATTCGATGCACAGCGACGCCGTGAAGTGCGTCTCGATATCGCAATTCAAGCATCGCTGCACTTCGGTGGCGGTCTGCTCGGGCGTGTAGCCCAGCTCCACCTCTTCGCTGACGCTGGCGAATCGCTTCACGAGTTCGGCGTGCGACATCTGCGCGCGCGGCGACGGATTGAACTCGTTGCTGTACATCCACGCGTGCATGCCCATCTTGGTGCTGGTCAGATGCATGCCCTGCGCGGGACGGTTGGTCACATCTTCGCCCAGGCAGTGCTTGTGAATCGAGATGGCGGCCTGGTGCCCGTGCTCGACTGCCCAGATGATGTTCTGCGGTCCCCACGCGGCGTCGCCGCCGAAGAACACGTCGGCGCGCGACGACTGGAACGACGCCTTGTTGACCACCGGCATGTCCCACTGATCGAACGCAATGCCGATGTCGCGCTCGATCCACGGGAAGGCGTTGTCCTGTCCGATGGCGAGGATCACGGTGTCGCACGGCATGATGATCGTGTCGATCACCGTGCTGGTCTGACGGCCGTTCGACTCGCTCCATTCCAGCCGTTCAAACTCCATCCCGACCAGCTTGCCGTTCTCGATCACAAAGCGCTTGGGGGCGTGATTCTCGATGATGTGGATGCCTTCTTCTTCGGCATCCTCGAGTTCCCACGGTGACGCCTTGAAGAACTTGCGTCCACGGCGCGCGATCACGTTGGTGTTGGTGCCGCCGAGTCGGCGCGATGTGCGGCAGCAATCCATGGCGGTGTTACCCACGCCGATGATGAGCACGTTTTCGCCGATGGACTCGATGTGGCCGAAGTGCACGGAGCTGAGCCACTCGATGCCGATATGGATCTGATCGTGCACGGCCGGGTCCCAGCGCCCGGGGATGTCGAGCTCCTTGCCCTTGGGGGCGCCGCTGCCGACAAAGACGGCGTCGTATTGCTCATCGAGTAGCGTGCGCAGGCTCTCCACCGACGTGTTGTACCGGACCTCGGCGCCCATGTCGATGATGCACTGCGTCTCTTCGTTGAGCACCTGCTCGGGGAGCCGGAACGACGGAATATTCACGCGCATGAGGCCGCCCGCCTGCGCGTTCTTTTCGTAGATCACGACTTCATAGCCCAGCGGCAGCAGATCGTTGGCCACCGTGAGCGACGACGGGCCGGCGCCGATAAGCGCAATCCGCTTGCCGTTGCGGTTGGTGACCGGCTTCGGGAGATAGGCGCTGATGTCGTCGCGCAGATCGGCCGCGACACGCTTGAGGCGGCAGATGGCGACGGGCTTGCCGTCGACGCGGCCGCGCCGGCAGGCGGGCTCGCAGGGGCGATCGCAGGTTCTTCCCAGGATGCCCGGAAAGACATTGGACTCGCGGTTGAGCAGATACGATTCCGTATACCGTCCCTGCGCGATGAGCCGGAGGTATTCCGGGACGTTCGTGTGCGCGGGGCAGGCCCACTGGCAGTCCACCACCTTGTGGTAGTGGTCGGGCGTACTGACATCCGTGTGCAAAGTCATGCGGCGTCGTCTCGTGGCGAGTCCATGCCGATATCGAGGAGGCCTCCGACTCGGCGAACGAAAAGCAAAACGTCTCGAGGGGGAGTATGCGTCGCGGTTGGCGTGTCCGCCATGACTGTAGGGGTGTCTGGGCACATCGAGATCCGCCGACGTGCGCTGGCTGGCGTATCGCACTGGCCGAGGTGTGCCGCCGGCGGGGCAGCCTGCCGTTTGCGCGGTACCAGCTGCACTGCGCCGTCGCTCCGCTGAAGGCCCGTGGCGGTCTATCTAGGGAAGGCGGCGGCAGCGGGCGACGCGGTGCATGCTCCGGCTTCCGGCTCCGGCTTCCGGCTTCCGTCCTCCGTCCCAATCCCCAGTCCGCCAGGCAGCACCAAGCAGTATCACACCGTTCACACGGCGGGCTGCGCCGCCAGCCACGTCACGTAGCTCTCGATCCCCGTGGCCACATCGGCAAAGCGATGATCGCAGCCGGTGCGGCGCAGCTGCGTGAGATCGGCCTGCGTGAAGCACTGATACTTGCCTTTGAGCGCGTCGGGGAAGTCGATGTACTCGAGCAAACCCTGCGCGATCAAGTCGCCAATAGGCAGCGCCGCTTCACCACGCAGCGCCCGCACGGCGTTCACGGTGGCGACGGCCACGTCGTTGAACGGCTGGGCGCGGCCGGTGCCGAGGTTGAAGATGCCACTCTGGTCGGGATGTTCGAGAAACCAGAGGTTCACCGCGACCACGTCGTTCACGAATACGAAATCGCGCGACTGCTCACCCGGTGCGTACCCGCCGTACTCGCCGAACAGGCGGACCTTGCCGGTGTCGCGGAACTGATTGAAGTGGTGGAACGCCACCGACGCCATGCGGGCTTTGTGCTGCTCGCGCGGGCCGTACACGTTGAAGTAGCGAAAGCCCACCACCTGCGAAGTGGCTGACGGCAGCATGCGGCGCACGACGTTGTCGAACAGCAGCTTGGAGTAGCCGTACACGTTGAGCGGCTGCTCGAACTCGGGTTCTTCACGGAACGAGGCACTGCCGCCGTAGGTGGCAGCCGATGAGGCGTACAGGAGGCGCGTACCCTGTGCCTGGCAGGCGTCGAGCAGATCCTTGGAGTTGCGATAATTGTTGTCGAGCATGAAGCGGCCGTTGTGCTCCATGGTGTCGGAGCAGGCGCCCTCATGCAACACGGCATCCACTTTGCCGAAGTCGCCGCGCGTGAAGCGCTGGTAGAAGTCGGTCTTATCGAAGTAGTCGCTGATCTGTGCGCCGGCCAGGTTCCGGTACTTCTGGCCGTCCGTCAGGTCGTCCACGGCGATCACATCGTCGACGCCGATGGCGTTCAATCCATGCACGAGGTTGCTGCCGACCATGCCGGCGGCGCCTGTGACGACCACTTTCATCTTGACGGGAATCCTTCGCGTGGTGGGAACGGTGCGGCTGCGGGCCTGCCGTGAAGTATGGGCACCGTGGCGTGGGCACGCGACTCATGCGCTCTGCGCGCGTCGACGCGGCGGACGCACGGTCCTCCCGCATGTGCTTTGCATTGAAAAGTACTTGACACATGCGACGATTGGTCCGATATTTCCTCATATGGCTGCCCCCACGTCGGAACCGCCCGCGCTGCATGACCGGGCGCTGCAGGACCTCTCGTTCATCCGGCGCACCATGGAAGGGGCGGCGTCGTTTACCGACGTGCCCGGCTGGGGGCTGGTGTGGGTCGGCGCCTCAGCGCTCGTGGCCGCGCCGATCGCCCACGGCCAACCGGACCCCGACCGTTGGCTCACCGTGTGGTTTCTGGCGGCGGCGCTGGGTGCGACCATCGGTGGCGCCGCGATGTACGCCAAGATGCGGAAACGGGTCGGCGATGGCAGCGCGCGCCTGCTCAGTGTGCCCGCCCGGAAATTCCTGTTCAGCTTTTGGCCGGCGGTCCTAGCCGGCGCGGTGCTCACGTTCGCGCTGGTCGACCTCTACGCACCGGGCATCCCGCCGCAGCTCACCACCCGGGTGCTCCCCGGCCTCTGGCTGCTGCTGTACGGCATGGGCGTGACCACGGCCGGCACGTTCTCGATCCGCGCCGTGCCGCTGATGGGCTTCGGTTTCATCACCCTGGGCGTGCTCGCGCTCTTCGTGCCCGCGCTCAACGGAGACCTTATGATGGCGCTGGGCTTTGGCGTGCTGCATCTCGTGTTCGGCGTCCGTATTGCACGGAGGCACGGTGGATAAGCGTGATGGCAGTGCCGCACGCGCCCGTCGCGGGCCATCCGGTGACCTCCCACGCCACGAGGCAACGCCCTTGAAATCCGTCCCCGGCGACGCATTGACGCCGATGGCGCTCGATCGTCTCATCCACGAGCGTGTCCGCCTGGCGATTGTGAGCGCGCTGGCCGTCCACGAATCGCTCACGTTCAACGAACTCAAGGCCCTCCTCGAGACGTCGGACGGCAACGTGTCGGTGCATGCGCGCAAGCTCGAAGACGCTGGCTACATCACCTGCACGAAAGGCTTTGACGGGCGCATCCCGCGCACCGAGTACCAACTCGCGGCCGCCGGTCGCGCCGCGCTCGAGCGGTATCTGTCGCATATGGAAGCGCTGATCAAGCGCGTAGGAGGCGCATGACGCGTGTACCGCAACATCTGGCGTTGATCATGGACGGCAATGGCCGGTGGGCCACCGGCAAAGGCCGTCCCCGCTGGATGGGTCACGCGCGTGGCGCGCATACGGCGCGCGAAGTCGTGGCCTACTGCGCGCAGCGCGGCGTGGAGCAGCTCACGCTGTACGCGTTCTCCAGTGACAACTGGAAGCGTCCGGCGGACGAAGTGGGATTTTTGTTCGATCTCTTCGCCTCGCATCTCGAGCGCCAGCTGGACAAGCTGCTCAAGCACGGCATCCGCCTGTCGGTGATCGGCCGACGCGATCGCCTGCCGCGCGCGTTGTGCGACGCGATCGAAGCGACCGAAGCGCGCACGGCCGAGGGACGGCGCATGCATCTGCGCGTGGCGGTGGACTACTCGAGCCGCGCGGCCATCCAGGAGGCCTTCACGATGGCTGACGGCGGCGGCGACGCGCTGCCCAACGCGAGCATTTTGCCGCCGGTGGACTTGGTGTTGCGCACCGGCGGTGAACGACGCCTGTCGGACTTCCTGCTGTGGGAAAGCGCCTATGCTGAACTGGCCTTTCTCGACGTGAACTTTCCCGATCTCTCCACTGCCGATCTTGACGCGGTCTTCGCGGACTACGCCAAGCGGGAACGGCGATACGGCGCCGTCCCCGCACCAGCCAACGTCAGCGCTCCGACGACCCCAGCGATTTCGGCGCCCCGGTAATCACCTCGGGCAGCGCGGCCGCCACCGCCCGCATTTCGTCGGGCGTGCCGATCGAGATGCGCACCCAGTCGGTGTACGGCGGAAATGCGCGGCCGATCATGAAGCCCTTCGCCAGCATCGCCTTCTGCACCTGCTCCACCGGCATGCCGGCGTGGAAGAACACGAAGTTGGTCTGCGAATCGGTCATCTTGCGGCCCATCTTCGCGATCGCCGTCTTCATGATCTCGCGGCCTTCGATGTTGCGCTGCTTGCACATCGCTTGAAACGCGGTGTCCTGAATCGATGCCGCCGCGCCGAGCGCACCGAACACGCCGGGAGCGCTGGTGCTGAGCGGCTGCAAGCGGGCGATGATGTCGGGGCGCGCGATCACGAAGGCCGTACGCAGTCCGGCGAGCCCATGAATTTTGGACGCGGTGCGCGAGATGATCACGTTCTCGCCCT
>CAMBRJ010000070.1 GCA_945870175.1 Gemmatimonas phototrophica | reverse complement strand
GCTTCCACCGCCGCCTTGGCCGACGTGGCTTGGCTTTGCACCGACGCGCTCGGCGTCTCCCACACGCCCAACATGCCGCTCTTCACCGCACCCAGTCGCGCCAGCACATTGGCATCGTTCGAGCCGAAGCCCGCGCCACCGCCACCGCCGGGGCCGAAGGCGACCGCCGGCGCACCCGCACCGAGCTTGGCCCGAACGGCGTCGAAGTCCTTCCGGAACGCCGCGAACTGCGTCTTCACACTATCGGCCAGCGTGGGCGTGGAATCCATCTTGGCGGCCGCCTTACGCACTTCCGCCAGCAGCGCCGTCATCGGCGCCGCCGCCGCCGCGCCCGCCTGCTGCGTGGTGTGCAGCTCCGTGGCGAGCGCGTTGTAAGCCACGCGCTGCGCCGCCGTGAGCTGCACCTCCGGGTCCATCACGATGGTGAGCGGCTTCGATGCCACCGTCTTGCCGTCGACCACCAGCGCCACCGTGTACGTGCCCGGCAACACCAGCGGACCCTGATTGGCGCCACCGCCGCCACGGCCGAATCCACCGCCACCCGCGCCGGCACCCCCCGCCGCCGCGCACGGGTTCTCCGGCAGATAGCCGATCGTCGGCAACGGCGTGGGCAAGCCCGCGATCGGGCCGCGACCACCGCCGCCGAATCCACCACCGCCACCACCAGGACCCCCAGCCGGCGGACCACCGGCCGGAGGCCCGCCGACCGGCGTCGCCTCAGAGATCGGCTCGACGCGCTGATCCCAGCACACCGTCTGGATACCCGCCACGTTCTTGGCCGCCGGCACCGCGAGCTCGCGCACCACCGCACCGTTGGCATCGCTGAGGCGCAGCATCGGGTTGGTGACCGCCTTCTTCAGGTGCACCTGCAGCACCGTTTCCGTGGGCGGGTTCTCACCGGTGAAAAACTGATGTCCCCAGAACTCGTCGTTACGGTCGTCCTTGGCCTTCCACTGCAACGACGGGCCCGGCGTGAACAACGTCGCGTCCGCCTTCTGCGCCGCGCTGAACTCCTGGATCGGCTCGAGGTGATCGAGAATCCAGAGCGCGCGACCATGCGTGGCCACCAGCAGGGCGTTGTCACGCGGATGAATCGTGAGCTCGTCCACGCGCACGGTGGGGAAGTTCGCCTTTAAGCGCTTCCACGTCTTGCCACGATCGAGCGTGAGGAAGATGCCCGTTTCGGTGCCCACGTACAGCACGTCGGGATTGCGCGTGTCTTCGGTCAACGTGCGCACGACTTCGCCGGCAAGCCCAGACGTGATCGCACGGAACGTCGCGCCGAAATCGGTGCTCATCCACACATACGGCGCGTAGTCGTTCTGCCGGTAGTTCGCGACGGTGATGTACACCGTGCCCGACTCGAAACGCGACGGCACCACTTCCGACACGAACGCGTGACCGGCCGGGAAACCCGGCAGGTTCTTCGTGATGTTCTGCCACGTCGCGCCGTTGTCCTTCGACATGCTCACCGTGCCATCGTCGGTGCCGGTGTAGAACACGCCCTTCTGCTTCGGCGACTCCGACAGCGCCACGATCGTGGGCCACTGTGAAATGCCGTCGTTGCGCGAGATCGCGATGTCGCTGCCTTTCAGGCCCATCGTCACGATGTCGTCGCGCTTCTCGTTCTTCGTGAGGTCGGGGCTGATCGCCGTCCACGAGTCACCACGGTCGGTGCTGCGGAACACGCGATTGGCCGCCGCCAGCAGCACGCCGGGATCATTCGGCGACAGCATGAGCGGCGTGTCCCAATGAAAGCGATACGCTTCGCCGGCCGTGGCGTTCACCACGTTCTGCGGCGTGGGGCGAATCGCCTTCGACTCACCGGTCACCTTGTTGCGACGCACCATGTTGCCGTCCTGCGACTCGGTGTAAATGATGCGCGAGTCACGCAAGTCGGGAATGGCCACGAAGCCGTCGCCGCCAAGAATCTGGAACCAGTCGTAATTGAAGATGCCGCGGTTCATGCGCGACGCACTCGGCCCACACCAGTCGTAGTTGTCCTGCATGCCGCCACAGACGTTGTACGGCGTCTCCATGTCGAAGCTCACATGGTAGAACAGTCCGACCGGCACATTCGGAATGAACGTCCACGTGCGGCTCATATCGTACGACGTGGAGAGACCACCGTCACTGCCGATGATCACGTGATCCGGGTTCTTCGGATTGATCCAGATGCCGTGCACGTCGTCGTGCGTCACCAGTGCCACATCGGTTTCGAAGGTGCGGCCGCCATCGAGCGACAGGTGCAGACCAACGCCACCCATGTAGAGGCGATCGGGATTCACCGGATCGATGCGCAACTGGCTGAAATACATCGGGCGTGCATTCGTGTTGCTCTGCTTGGTCCACGTCGCGCCGCCATCGTTCGACTTGTACAGTCCGGACACGCCAGCGACGACGCCGCGCGCGGCCGGAGCCGCCGGTGCCGGGTTCATGTTTTCCGTGGCCGCTCCGGCGCGCTGCGCCGACGGGGCGGGGCCTTCCACCGTGGCATACACGATGTTCGGGCTCTGCCGAAACACGTCCACCGCGATGCGTCCCAACGGACCCGTTGGGAATCCGGTGCCAGTCACCTTGGTCCACGTGTCGCCACCGTCGGTCGACTTCCACAACGCACTGCCGGGGCCGCCGCCGTTCATGCAGCAGGCCGTGCGACGACGCTGATACGTGGAGGCGAACAGGATGTTCGGATCGGTCGCCGACATCACGAGTTCATTCGCGCCCGTCTCGTCGTCCACCGTGAGCACCTGCTTCCAGCTCTTGCCACCGTCGGTGGTCTTGTACACGCCACGCTCACCGCCGGGGCCAAACAACGGACCGGTCGCCGCCACCAGCACCACATCGTTGTTGGTGGGATGCATGACGATACGATTGATGTGCTTCGACTGCGGCAACCCCATCATCGCAAACGTCTTTCCGCCATCGGTCGACTTGTAGATGCCGCCGCCCCACGACGTGCTCTGGCGATTATTCGACTCGCCGGTGCCCACCCACACGAGATCGGGGTTGATCTGCGACACGGCCACATCACCGATCGCGATCAGCCCCTGATCCTGAAAGAGCGGCGTGAACAGCGCGCCGTTACTGGTGGTCTTCCACACGCCGCCGTGGGCCGAACCGACGTACCAAATGGCCGGATTGGCTTCGTAGATGGCGAGGTCGGAAATGCGCCCCGACATCGTGGCGGGCCCGATGGAGCGGAAGTGCAGCTTGTCGAACTCCTGCGCGTGCACCGCGAGGGGTGCACACAGGAGCGAAAGCGCCGCCAACAAGGCGGCACGGCCGTGCAATGTCGTGGACATGGAGGGATTCAGCGGGAGGAGGGGAGCGTGTCACCGCGGGTGCTCAATCGATCAACGGTGCGCTAATCTGGCGAGTCCGCCTCGCGCCGTCCATGCCCGGCGGCCACGGCAAGCAGCCGTCGGAGGGCGGGCGCACGGTCGCCACCGCGAGCCGGATCGCTCTAAAAGCAACAGCGGGAACACGGATTCCCATCGATGACACGGATCACACGGATAAGCCAAGAGCGCTTTTTGCTTATCGGTGTTGTTTCCTTCGTATCGGCGTCATCCGTGTTCTGGCTGTTGCAGTTGCTGTTCGCTGTTCGCGACTACCGCATGTAATGGCAGTTGTACCCGTACGGATTCTTCTGCAGGAAATCCTGATGCTCGCCCTCGGCCGTCCACCACGTGGCTTCCGGCGCGATCTCCGTCGTAATCGGTCGCTTCCACAGCCCCGACTGCGCCACGCGCGCCTTCACGAGCTCCGCCGTCTCGCGCTGCTCGGGCGTCGTGTAGAAAATCGATGAGCGATACTGCGTGCCCACGTCGTTGATCTGACGGTTCAGCGTGGTGGGATCGTGCAACCGGAAAAACCAATGCTCGAGCAGCGACTCGAAACGCAGCACCGCAGGATCAAACACAATGCGCACCGCCTCGGCGTGCCCCGAGGCACTCTCGTGCGTGTCGTCATACACCGGGTGCTCGAGCCAGCCGCCCGTGTACCCGACCTCGGTGTCGAGCACGCCCGGCACGGCGCGTAGAATCTCTTCCACGCCCCAGAAGCAGCCACCGGCCAGAATCGCGACCTCGGTCTGCGGCTCGCTCATACGAACAACCGCCGGAATTCGCCATACCCTTCCGCGTCGAACTGCTCGAGCGGAATGAAACGCAAGGACGCGGAGTTGATGCAGTAGCGAAGCCCGCCGGCTTCGCGCGGGCCGTCATCGAACACGTGACCCAAATGCGAGTCGGCGTCTTTCGACCGCACTTCCACCCGGCGCATGCCGTGCGTACGGTCCTCCGTCTCGAGCACCTGCGGCGCCACCGGCTTGGTAAAGCTCGGCCAGCCGCAGCCGGAGTCGAATTTGTCGAGCGACGAAAACAGCGGCTCACCACTCACGATATCGACATACAGGCCGGCTTCGTGGTGATCCCAGAAGGCATTGCGGAACGGCGGCTCGGTTCCCGACTGCTGGGTGACCGTGAACTGCTCGCGCGTAAGCGTCCGAGCCAGTTCGTCAACAGAGGGCTTTTTGAAGTCTGACATAGTGGAGGATATACACAGAACGGGTGCCCGGAGTGCCCGAAACGGAGTGCCCGAAACGGAGTGCCTACGGCCGTCGCACGTCCCTATTTTACCAACGTGCACAATCTCCGCTTCGACAATCGCTTCGTAACCGAGCTCCCCGGAGACCCCGACCGGTCGAACCGGCGCCGGCAGGTGCTCGGCGCCGCCTGGAGTGCGGCCGCCCCCACCCCCGTGGCCGACCCCGCGCTGGTGGCCCACGCCCACGAGGTCGCCGCCCTGGTCGGTATCGCCGAGCCGGACGTGCACTCGCCCGCGTTTGCCCGGGTGTTCGGGGGAAACGACCTGCTCCCGGGCATGGCTCCATACGCCGCCTGCTACGGCGGGCATCAGTTCGGGAACTGGGCCGGTCAGCTGGGCGACGGACGGGCCACGTCGCTGGGCGAAGTGGTGAACGCCGCCGGCGAGCGCTGGGAGCTCCAGCTCAAGGGGGCCGGTCCCACGCCATACTCGCGCACCGCCGACGGCCGCGCCGTGCTGCGTTCGTCGATTCGCGAGTTTCTGTGCAGCGAAGCGATGCATCATCTAGGCGTGCCGACCACCCGCGCCCTGTCGCTCGTGTCCACCGGCGATCGCGTGGTGCGTGACATGTTCTACAACGGCAACGCCGCGCCGGAACCGGGTGCCATTGTGTGTCGCGTCGCGCCGTCGTTCATCCGCTTCGGCAACTTCGAGATTCTCGCCGCGCGCGACGACATGACGTTGCTCGCGCAACTCGTGGATTTCACCATCGCGCGCGACTTTCCCGCGTTGGCTGTCATCGCCGACGGCGCTGAACGCCGCGTGGCGTGGTTTGCCGAGGTGTGCGAACGTACTGCCCACATGATCGTGCACTGGATGCGCGTGGGGTTCGTACACGGCGTGATGAACACCGATAACATGTCGATTCTTGGTCTCACGATCGACTATGGTCCGTACGGGTGGCTCGACAACTTCGATCCCACCTGGACGCCGAACACTACCGATGCCAGCACGCGCCGGTATCGCTTCGGACAGCAGCCGGCCATCGCGCAGTGGAACCTCTTGCGCCTCGCCGAGTCCATCGCGCCACTCTTTGAGACGGGCGACGCCGTGCAGAGCGCCCTCGAACGATTCGGCGACGTGTATACGGCCGAGTACGAAGCGATGAACGCGGCCAAGTTCGGCTTTGTGGCGCGTGGTGAGGCCGAGCAGCTGCTGGTACGCGAAGGCTTCGCGCTGTTGTTCGAAGCCGAGGTCGACTTCACGCTGTTCTTCCGCGCGCTGGGCGACATCGGCGACACACTGCCGGCGGACCATCCCATCAGCGTACTGGGCGACGTGTTCTACGACGACGCCAAGCGCGAGGCCAAGGCCGATGTGCTCAACGCGTGGCTACGCCGCTGGCACGAACTGGTGCAGCAGCACGGTCGGAGCGCCGCCGATCGTCGTGCCGCTATGCACGCCGTGAATCCGCGCTATGTGCTGCGCAACTATCTCGCGCAACAGGCTATCGACGCCGCCACGGAAGGTGATGCGTCGCTGGTGCACACGCTGCTCGAGGTCATGCGCCGGCCGTACGACGACCAGCCGGAATTCGCGCACTTCGCCGCGCGCCGGCCAGAGTGGGCGAGGGTCAAGGCCGGGTGTTCGATGTTGAGCTGCAGTTCGTAACCCAATTGGCCGCGCTTACTTCCCCGCTTGCTCCTGCTTCGCCTGATTGCGCGTGACGCCGGAGATGAACAGCAGCGCCTCTTGCTGGCTGATCGCCGCGCCCTGCTCCGTGCCATCGCTCACTTCAAAAATCCGCACCCCAAGCCCGCGAATATCGAAGCGCAGCCGGCCGTCGCTGTACTTGAGATTCTCGATGTACGTGGACGGCACGCTCACCCGGCTTCCTGGCATGTACACATGCACGGAATCACCGATCAGCTCCAGCGCAAAGCTGTTGTCCACCGACACGAGCTGCATGTCGTCCGGGCCAAGCGTTTGCGCCCCGGCGAGCTTCGCGGGCTTCTCGCCGCACGCCAGGCAGCCGAACATGGTCAGCAGCAGCCGCGCGCGGAACACCGATATCATGGACGAACGCATCAGCCATCTGGCGTAGAAAGGCGGGGAGTAGTCGGCGTGGGCTTCGCGCCGCATCTTTAGGATGAGCAGAGAACAATATGACGCCGAGCTGATGAGAATATGAAACGCCGCACTTTTCTGCTGGCTGGGCTGGGTACCGGAGGTGCGCTTTTTCTGGGCTGGGCGCTGCTCCCCCCGCGCCAGCGGCTCGTCGGGAGCACGCGTCCCGATACCGGCGGCACGGCCGTCGCGCTCAACGGCTGGCTCACCATCGCCCCCGACGACACGATCACCGTAGTGGTGCCCAAAGCCGAGATGGGGCAGGGCACGCACACCGCATTGGCGATGCTCCTGGCCGAGGAGCTCGATGGCGATTGGGCCCGCGTGCGGGTGGAGTACAGCCCGATCGACAAGATCTACGGCAATGTGTCGGCACTGGTGGAGGGGCTGCCATTCGCCCCCGAAGCCGACGGCACGCTGGTGCGCGGGATTCGCTGGATGATGGCCAAGACCGCGCGTGAGCTGGGCATCATGATGACCGGTGGATCGTCGAGTGTGCGTGACTGCTGGATGCCGATGCGCGAAGCCGGCGCATCGGCGCGAGCATCGCTCATCGCAGCCGCGGCCGCCACCTGGGGCGTGGCGGCATCCACCTGTCGCGCCGAACAAGGCACGGTGATCAGTGCCGACGGTCGTCGATTGCGCTTCGGCGAACTCGCCGCGCTCGCGGTGTCGCATCAGCCATCCGAGATCACGCTCAAAGCGGCCGCCGACTTCACCATCGTCGGCAACCCAATGCCACGTCTCGATTCCGCGGCCAAGTCGAACGGTACCGCGACGTACGGCATCGACGTGTCGTTGCCCAACATGCTCTATGCCGCCGTGGTTATGAGTCCGTTCGGCGCCACCACGGCACCGTCGGTGACAGCCGCGCAGATGACGCAGAGTCGTGCGATGTCCGGTGTGCGCGCGGTGCTGTCGCTGCCCGGCAGCAAGTACGGCGACCCGCCAGCGTTGGCGGTGGTCGCCGAATCGTGGTGGCAGGCGCACAAGGCGGCGCGCGCATTGGCCACAGCAACCGCAGCTGGGGCAAGCACTGTGTCGACGGTGACCGTGCTGCAGGACATTCGCAGTACGGTTCGCAATGACGACGGCATGCCGCTGCGCTTTTACGGTGGCGCCAAGAAGGTGCTCGCGGCGGCGTCACGCACCGTCGACGCCACGTACGAGGCGCCGTACCTCGCGCACGCCACGATGGAGCCGATGAACGCCACGGTGCGTGCGACGAACGATGGCGCCGAGCTGTGGGTTGGCACGCAGGTGCCGGGCTACGCGCGCGCCGCGGTGGCGCACGTCCTCGATCTCGATGATACCAGCGTCACCGTGCATCAGCAGATCCTCGGCGGTGGCTTTGGTCGACGGCTCGATGTGGACTACGTCGCGCAGGCGGCGGCGATTGCCAAGTCGATGCCCGGTGTTCCGGTGCAGCTGATCTGGTCGCGCGAAGATGACATGCGACATGATTTCTATCGTCCGGCCACGGTGTCCCGACTGCGCGCGGCGCTCGACGCCGATGGACGCGTGACCGCCTTCGTGGCGCATTCGGCCGGGCAGGCGCCGTTCAAGGCGTACAGCAAGCGGGTGGGTTTTCTGCTCACGCAGTCAGGGCCCGATCGCACGTCGAGCGAAGGGACGTGGGATCAACCCTACGCCTTTCCCGCGCTGCACACGTCGCACAGTGAAACCGACAGTGCGATTCCCGTGGGTTCGTGGCGCAGTGTCGGCCACTCGCATCAGGCGTTCTTCGTGGAGAGCTTTATCGACGAACTCGCGGCCGCCGCCAAGCAGGACCCGGCGGCGTATCGCGCTGCGCTGCTGCAGTCGCATCCGCGCGCGCTGCGCGTGCTGCAACTGGCCGCCGCGAAGAGTGGATGGGGCGCACCGCTTGAACCAACCGCCGACGGTCGCCCGCGTGCCCGCGGCATGGCACTGCACGCCGCCTTCGGGTCGATCGTGGCCGAAGTGGCCGAGGTGTCGGTGGCACTCGACGGACGCATTCGCGTGCATCGCGTGGTCGCCGCGGTCGACTGTGGACTCGCGGTGAATCCGAACATCATCGCGCAACAGATCGAGAGCGGCATCATCGACGGACTCTCAGCGGCCCTCAACGGCGAGCTGGTGATCGAGGGCGGTACGCCGCGCCAGTCGAATTTCCACGAGTATCGCCTGCTGCGCATCGACGAGTGTCCCGTGATCGAGACGCACATTCTACCCAGCCTCGATGTGCCGTCTGGTGTCGGCGAGCCGGGACTCCCACCCATCGCACCCGCTGTGGCGAACGCCCTGTTCACGCTCACCGGCACGCGCCTGCGCTCACTGCCGTTGCGTATGCCGAGTGAGGCCGCATCGTGAACACGCCGAACGTTGATCCGATCGCGCTGGTGGTGAACGGCGCGCCGGCCACAGTCAGCGTGGACGCCGACACGCCCCTGCTCTGGGTGCTGCGGCAGACACTCGGACTACCCGGTACGAAGTTCGGCTGCGGCATCGCCGCGTGCGGTGCGTGCACGGTGCATGTGGATGGAGTGCCCGTGCCCGCCTGCGTCACGCCGGTGTCCGCCGCCGTTGGGAAGTCGATCACCACGATCGAAGGCATTCGCGGAGCGGTGGCCGAGGCGGTGCAAGGCAGCTGGGCCGCCCTCGACGTGCCGCAGTGCGGGTACTGTCAGTCGGGGCAGGTCATGTCGGCCGTCGCGTTGTTGAACGCCAACGCGGCACCATCGGACGCCGACATCGATACGGCGATGCAAGGCAATCTCTGTCGGTGCGGCACTTATCCACGCATTCGCGCCGCCATTCATCGCGCCGCGGAGGCGCTGCCATCCCGTCCGACATGATGGGCGGCATCATGCGCCGTGTGGTGCATGGTGACGAAGCCGGAGTGAGTGCGCGCCTACCGGCCGCCGCGCGGAATGCGAGGCGGTCCGGAGCCCGGTACTGCGGTGGGGG